>DATLZP010000080.1:0-9922 GCA_035573935.1 Actinomycetota bacterium | reverse complement strand
CGCTCCTCGTACTTCGACTGGATCGTCGAGGGGTCGGTCGTCTCCGCCAAGACCTCCTCGAAGAAGTCCACGTAGCTCGGATGGTGGACCTGGTGGAACTCCCAGGGCACCGGGTGGAACAGGATCATCGCCCCGCCGGGGCGGACGAGCGGCTTCCCCCGGTACAGGTTGAAGAAGTACCCGAGCCCCAGGCAGTGGACGAGGATCGGGTTCATGATCGAGTTCACGTTGTACGGGCAGATGTAGGGGAGCCCGACGACCAGGACGTCGCTCTGCCCCTCGACCTCCACGAGCTGCTGGCGGTGGAGGGCCTCCAGGGTCCGGGCGTGGACCGCGTCGGTGTTGCCGGCGTTGATCCCGGTGATCCCGTAGGGCGCCTCGATCCGCCGGAACACCTCCCGGCGGATCCGGGCCGGGGCGGCGTCGTTCGCTCGCTTGGCGGCGAGGAACATCGCCTGGTCGGCCACGGACCACTCCCACTCCCGCTTGTTCAGGAAGCCGAACTCCTTGGGGAACGTCTCGTTGTTCAGCGTGGTCTCGACGGTGAAGATCCGCAGGCCGGCGTCCTCGAGGACCCTCCCCATCCGAGCGCAGGAGGCGTGGATGGCCGACGCCTCGGGACGGGGGTCCATGTAGCTCCGCGAGTGCAGCATCGTCTCCACGTTGTGGTGGTGGCGGAGCGAGCGGTAGGAGGCCAGGCCCACCGGGACCGACTTGTGGCCGCCGTCCATCGCCACCAGGTTGATGTTCACGTAGACGAGCAGGTCGGACTCCGCGGCGCGCCGGTTGATCTCCACCACCTCGCCCTTCTCGGTCCGCCCCACCTCCACCAGGTTCGCCGGGTCCTCGGCGTCGTGGTTCGCCAGGTCCCGGGGGAAGAACGAGCGGAACACGCGCTCCCCGACCGCCCGCTCGATCTCCTTCGGCGTCATCCGCCGATGGAGGGAGTTGGCCACGATCAGCTTGACGTCCTCCACCCCCCGGCCGGCGGCCATCCGCAGCACGGCCTCGATCACCCGCTGCCGGATGTCCGGCCGCCGCATCGGCGGCAGGGGGAGCGAGATGTCGTCGAACGCGATCGTGAGCCGCATCCCGGGTCGGAGCAGCTCCGGGAGCGGCTCGCTGTCGTGGGGATGGAGCAGCGCCTCCTCGATCGCGGACCGCACGTCGCGGATCCCCGGGAGCGGGTCGGGCGGGTAGACCACCCGGGTCCCCAGCGGGAACCGCTGGAGCCGGAACCCCTCCCCCTCGTGGACGAGGAGCGGTGGCGTCCGTTCGTCCACCTCCAGCACGAACCCCGGTCTCGTCACGTCGGCCTCCTCACGCCCGGTCCTGTCTGGGGTCGAACGCCACCTTGAGCGCGCCGAGCCGTCCCGCGGCCAGCGCGTGGTCCACCGCCTCCCGCCACGACCGGAGGGGGTACGTGGCGCCCACGAAGCCCTCCAGCGGAGCCGACCCGGCGAGCTCCAGGGCGAGCTCCATCGTGGGCCGCCGCGTCCCGTCCAGGGTCTCGGTCCCTCCGGTGTAGGCCCCCACGACCTCGAGCTCCCGGAACCACACCGGCGTGAGATCCGTGCCGGCCGTGGGGATCCCGGCGAGGACGACGCGGCCCCCGGCCCGGGTGGCCCGCAGGGCGAGGTCGAGCGACGAGCGCGACCCGGCGGCGTCCACGGCGACGTCCACCCCGCCCAGCAGGAAGGCCGGGCCCCGCTCCGGGCGGAGCTTCATCGCCCCCGAGGCCCGCCGGACGGCGTCCAGGGCCTCGTCCGGCGCCACGACCTCCGAGGCCCCCACCCGGGCCGCCGCCTCCCGCTGGCGGGGGTGCTTGGCGGCGACGACGATCGGCCCGGCCGGCGTGAGCTCCCGGAGCGCGAGCACCGTCAACACCCCCACCGTCCCCGCCCCCACCACGAGGACCCGGGCGTCCGGTGCCACGCCGGCCCGGAGCGCCGCGTGCACGGCGCAGGAGAGCGGCTCCACCAGCACCGCGGTCTCGTCGGACATCCCGTCGGGGATCGGCACGAGCTGCGAGCGATGGGCCACGAACCCCTTGCTCCACCCGCCGCCGGTCTGCGCGCAGTACCCGATCTGGAGCCCCGGCCGCACGTGGCCGGCCGTCACGCGGTCGCAGCGCCCGAGCTCCCCCGCCGCGCAGTTGGCGCAGGGCGCGAGGCCCCGGGCCTCGCACCGCAGCACGGGGTCCAGGACCACCCGCGTCCCGGCGGGGAGGGCGCCGGCGTCGTCCAGCAGGTCCCCCACCACCTCGTGCCCCGGGACGAACGGGAGCGAGACCAGAGGGGAGAAGTAGAACGATGAGCGACCGGAGAGCGTGGCCAGGTCGGAGCCGCAGATCCCCGACAGCCGGGGCCGGACCCGGACCCAGCCCTCGCCGGGGGGCTCTGGATCGGCCCGCTGGACCAGGCGGAGCGTGGCCAGGGGGCCGGTGAGGAGCCCCGGGGCCCGCCCCCCCACGGCCCGGGCCGCGAGGTACCGGGGGGCCGAGCGGAAGACCTCGAGGGCGAGCGTGGGCATCGCGCGTCACCTCACCGCCGGCCGGGGGAACCGGACCCTGGGCATCCCTCCGGCCATCCCCCACTCCTCGATCGGCCACCGCCGCCGACGGGCCACCCGGTAGAGGGCCGAGTCCGGCGAGACCGCGACCGGGTTCCCCACCGCCCGCAGCAGCGCCAGGTCGGAGTGGCTGTCCGCGTAGGCGTACGAGTGCCGGAGGTCGGCGCCGGTCCGCTCCGCGTAGCGTCGGAGCCAGGCCGCCCGGGCCTCCCCCACCAGCGGGGGCTCCGCCAGGTAGCCCGTGTACCGGCCGTCCCGCACCGCGAGCCTGGCCGCGATCACCACGTCGAAGAGCGGGGCGAGCGGGCGGACGAACGGCTCGGCGGCGGCCGTGATCAGCACGGTCCGGTGGCCGGCCGCCCGGTGCTCCCGGATCCTGCGGACCGCGGCGGCCGAGGTCTTCTGGAGCATGAACTCCGTCACCACCTCGTCCACGAGCCGGTCCACCCCCTCCACCGAGGCTCCCTCGAAGCGCCGGAAGAACGTCCGCAGGAACTCGCCGCGGTCCCGGCGGTCGGCCAGGAGGTAGCTCGGGATCCGGGAGAACACCGACGCCAGCTCGGCCGGCCACGCGTCCCACGTGGCGTCGGCCAGCCGGGCCCAGACGTAGGACTCCACGACGTTCGAGGGGAGGATCGTCCCCTCCATGTCGAAGACCGCCAGCACGAGCCGGTCGCGCTCCCGGACCTGGACCGTGGGCCGGGGGCGGGTCGTGGACAGGGCCCGCAGGCTGGTCGTCACGCTGGGGCAGTGAACGTCCTGGAGGTAGTGCTTCCAATCCACGATCCGGGCGTCGAACGGGAACCGGGCCCGGTCCTCCGGGGGGAGCGAGCGGAACAGCTCGAGCGTCCGGTCGTCGGTGTAGATCACCTCCGCCTCGGTGTAGGCGCCGTACAGGTCGGCGTAGCGGCGGACGAACCCCAGCCGGGAGCGCTCCCGATCCACCCGCGACACGAGGTCCCGCATCCGCTTCGACTTCGGGAGGTGGGTGACGACCTTCTCGGCCGCCTCGACGAGCCGCTCCCCCGTGCGGAGCATCCGCTCCACGGTGAGGTGCCCGGGGAACCGCCACTCCGGGACCTTGATGTCGCCCCGGTCCCGCTCGGGGAGCGGGTGGCGCTGGAAGTACTCCCGGACGTGCTCGTACAGCTCCCGGTACTGGAGCGGGTTCCGGAAGCCCGACCCCACGTGGTAGTAGGCGGCCGCCCCCGGCTCCGGCGGGGAGGCCGCCACGGCGAGCATCGCGTTCACGACCAGGTCGACCGGGATGATGTCCACGATCCCCTCGGGGATCCCCGGGAACTCGGGGATCGCCCCCCGCCCGTAGGCCAGGATGATGGGGTCGGCCATCTTGAACCCCTCGATCCACCCCGGGTAGGGGTGGAGGAGCGCGCTCTCGATGATCGAGGGCCGCAGGATCGAGAGGGGCAGCGCGGCCTCCGCCGCCAGCTCCTCGACCGCCCGCTCCCCCATGGCCTTCGTGAACGTGTAGACGTCGGGCCAACCCAGGGTCTGGGCCCGGGCCCGTCCGTACTCCGTGAGGCGCTTCGCCACCCAGTCCCGCCGCCGCTCCTCGGCGTCGGCGGCGACGCTCTGGGGTCCGGCCCGCGAGTGCTCTGCCTTCGCCCGGGCCAGGAACCGGTCGAGCTGCTCCGGCCGGCGCGAGGCCGCCTCCACCTCCCGCCGGACGGCCAGGGCCAGGTCCGCCTCGGTCCGCCAGTCGACGCGGTGCTCCAGCGTGGCCTCGGGGATCACGCCCTTCCTGGTGCCGGCCACGTAGGCGGTGGAGACGTGGACCAGGTGCGGGGTCGAGCCTCCGTCGCGGACCGCCCGGTAGAGGCGGAGGGCGCCGAGGAGGTTCGTCTGGAACGCCTCGTCGATCGGCTCGTCGAAGGCCACGGTCGCCGCGCAGTGGACGACGACGTCGATCCCGGGAGGGAACGCCGGCGGCTCCTCGGTCGTGAAGTCCCCCTCCACGACGTCCACCCGCTCGTCGAGGATCCGGCGGACGCCCTCGTCGCCCTCCCGCTCCCGGAGCACCCGGAACGCGTTGCCCCGGACCAGGTGCTCCAGGCGCTGGCGGCCGGACTGGCCCAGCTTGGGGCGGACCAGGGCAACCGCGCGGGCCTCCGGGATGTCCAGCAGCAGGCGCTCCAGGAGGGCCTGGCCCAGGAACCCGGTCACACCGGTCACGAGGATCGTCTTCCCCCCGAGCCGTTCCACGATCGAGGGCGCCCGCGCCTCCGCCGTTCCCCGGTTCTCTACCACGCGGCAGATTATCTTCCTCTACCGTCCGGTAGACAAGTCCCCCCGAGGATCGCGCCCGCCGGGTCCGGGGCGGCGGGATCCGACGGATACACTCGGGCCTCCATGGAGATCTCCGAGCTGCAGGCCGCGCTCCGCCGCACCTACGAGCGGCGCGACGCGGAGCGGGGACGGGACGGGACGTTCCGGTGGCTCACGGAGGAGGTCGGCGAGCTGGCCCGGGCCCTGCGCACCGGGGACCGGGACCAGTTGGCCCACGAGTTCGGCGACGTCCTGGCCTGGCTCGGCTCGCTCGCCAACCTCGTGGGGGTCGATCTGGAGGAGGCCGCCGCCCGCTACGCCGCGGGCTGCCCCCGGTGCGGCCGGAGCCCCTGCGGCTGCGAGCCGCGATGACCGAGGCCGTCGTGCGCTTCGGCCGGCCCGAGGACTGGCCGGAGGTGGCGGCGCTCCTCGTCGAGCTGGGGCGGGGCGTCTCCCCCGCGGCCGCCCACGACGACGCACATCGGACCCGGTTCGCCGGGCACACCCGGGCCCTGGACGCCGTCACGCTCGTCGCCGAGTCCGAGGGCCAGGTGGTGGGCTTCCTCGACATGTGGTACCAGCAGCGGCTGGGCGACCACCGCCCGCAGGCGTACGTCCAGGACCTCGTGGTCACCGAGGCCCTCCGCGGGGCCGGGCTGGGCTCGCTCCTGCTGCGCCGGGCGGAGGACCTCGCTCGCAAGCGGGGGTGCTTCCGGATGTGGCTGGTCACGGCGGGGTGGCGCGAGGGGACCCACGCCTTCTACCGCACGCACGGGTGGGACGAGTACGGGACGTGGTTCGTGAAGCTCCTCCAGGAGGAGGAGCCCGGGCGGCGCGACGACTGAGGAGCCGGGGGGGCCGGCGGCCCTCACCCCTCGACGACGTGGACCGGGTCACCGACCGCCACCACCCCCGGCTCCACGACGTCGGCGTAGATCCCGAAGGCCAGCTTGCCGGCGGCGGTCCGCCCCCGGACCCGCTCGATGGCCTCGAGGGTCGGGAAGTCGGTCTCCCCGGTGACGGGGTCCTTCGTCGTGACGGCGCACCGGGGGACCGGTCCGCCGGCGCGGAGCACCGCCCCCCCGACGGCGAGGAGCCGGCCGGTCCACCCGTCCTCCTCGTAGGGAGCGCACCCCTCGAGCTCCATCAGCATCCGGAACCGGCCGGGGTCGAGCGGCCCGTCGGCGCCGCCGCCCGCGGAGAGGTGGTCGACCGAGGCGAGCGAGACGATCGTCACCGGGCGGACGTCGACCCCGTCGCCCGCCCGCTCCGGGCGGGCCACGCGGAGGGGGCGTCCGGCGAACGCCGAGAGGGCCTCCTCCCAGGGCCCGGGCACGATCCTCGCCGGCACCTCCCGTCCCCAGAAGTCCGCCACCAGGGCGGCGCCGACCCCGTCGGCCGGGCCCTCGACCGCGGTCCCGTCCGGGAACGAGAACCGGAGCGTGCCCTCCTCCGGGTCGTGCTCCGCCCGGACCGCCATCATCCGGGCCGCCTTCGGCCCCGAGAACCGCCGGCCCTCCCCGTCCACCAGGAAGAACGCCCGGTCCCCCTCCGCGCCGCGCGGCCCGAGCCGGACCCGGACCGGGTGGTGGAGGCGGGTGGCCTTCACCGGCGTCACGTTGATCCGGGCCAGGCTGGGCACGGCCCTCAGGTGGCCCCCAGGAGGAGGCGTTCGGCGATCTGCACGCCGGTGAGCGCCGCCCCCTTCCGCAGGTTGTCCCCGCAGGAGAAGAGGAGGAGGGCGTCCTCGCGCCCCGGCACCCGACGGACCCTGCCCACCAGGACCTCGTCGCGGCCGGCGGCGTCGAGCGGGCTGGGGTAGAGACCCCGCGTCGGATCGTCCACCACGCGGACGCCGGGGGCGGCGGCCAGTACCTCCCGGGCCTCCGAGGGGGAGATCGGTCGGGCGAACTCGGCGAGGAGGGCCACGGCGTGGCCGACCATCACCGGCACCCGGACGCAGGTGGCCGCCACGTCCAGGTCGGGGAGCCCCAGGATCTTCCGCGACTCCCGCATCGTCTTGGTCTCCTCCCCCGTCCACCCTTCCCCGTCGAACGCGTCGATCCCGGGGAGCACGTTGAACGCGATGGTCTTCCCGAACGTGTCGCCCGTGGGCAGCGCGGCCGGGTCCGGGTGGGCCAGCTCCTCCTCCCGCCCCCGGAGCTTCTCCACCTGCTCGACCAGCTCCGCCGCCCCGTCGCGGCCGGCCCCCGAGACCGCCTGGTACGAGGAGAGGACCACCCGGCGGAGCCCGGCCGCGCGGTGGAGGGGCGCGACCGCCATGAGCGCGACGATCGTGGTGCAGTTCGGCACGGCCACGATCCGGGGCCCGCCGTCCAGCGCCTCCGGGTTCACCTCGGGGATCACGAGCGGGACGTCCGGGTCCATCCGGAACGCCGAGGACTTGTCGATGCACGTGGTGCCGGCCGCGGCGGCCTCCGGGACGAAGGCCCGGGCCACCGGGGCGCCGGCCGCCGAGAGCGAGAGGTCCACGCCCCGCAGCGCCTCCGGGGAGAGCGGCCGGACCTCGACCTCCCGGCCGCGGAACGCCACCCGCCGGCCGGCGGACCGGGGCGAGGCCAGGGGGAGGAGCTCGTCCACGGGGAACCGTCGCTCCTCGAGGATCCGGAGCATCTCCCGGCCCACGGCGCCGGTGGCGCCGACCACCGCCACGCGCATCCGGGCCATGGTACCGGCGGCCGGGCGCCGCCTACCGGAAGCGCCAGGAGGCGAGCATCCTCCGGAGGTCCTCGGCGTGCACGGCGAAATCGTCGGAGGCGGCGTTGAGCGTGATGCGGTAGCCGACCTCCCCCCGGACGGCCACGATCTCCCGCATCACGTAGCTGCCGCCGGGCGAATCCACCTCCACGTCCCACTGCTGCGCGACGATGCCGTCCAGGCGGGTCTCCCGGACCGGCCCGGGGAGGAGCCCGGCCTCCTCGTCCCGACGCCGGACGAGGTCCCCGAACCCGGCCAGATCGGTCCCCTCGGTGAGGTCGACGGCCTCGATGAACACCGTCGTCGCGGCCGAGGGAACCTGGAACTGATCGAGCTGCACGTCGCCCACCTGCGCCCGCCCGGCCACCCAGCCCTGGGGGGTGACGAGGCAGTACCCGAACTGCTCCGAGACGAAGGTGGCGCCCCGGCAGGGGTCGGGGCGGAGGAGCCACAGGGCCGCGCCGAGGGCCGCGCCGAGCACCCCCAGCCCCAGCACGATCCACGGCCGGAGCGGCGACGGCGGCTTCGGCGTCGAGACCTCGATCGGCGGCCGGGCCGTCGGCTCCCGGCGGGCCGGACGGAGGACCATCTGCCCGGGCTCGAGCGACGCGCCGCACCGCGAGCAGGCGGTCGCCTCCTCGGGGTTCGCCGTGCGGCACGACGGGCAGACGATCACGGCGACACCATCATCCGTCGAGGCGTTCGGAGCCGTCCAGGCCGAACCGGGCGTGGATGGCCCGCACCGCGCGCTGCGCGTCCTCCTTCCGGATCACGCAGGAGATCCGGATCGAGGACGTGGAGATCATCTCGATGTTGATGCCCTCCGCGGCGAGCGCGTCGAACATCTCCGCCGCCACGCCGGGGTGGGACTTCATCCCCGCCCCCACCAGCGAGACCTTGGCGATCCCGTCGTCGGCCGCGTAACGGGGGGCGCCCACCTCCTCCACGATCCGGTCGAGCGAGGGCTTGAGGCGGGGGAGGTCGGCCCGGGGGACCGTGAACGACAGGTCCGTCCGGCCGGCGTGCGAGACGTTCTGGACGATCATGTCCACGTGCACGCCCTCCGCCGCCACCGCCTTGAAGATCGAGGCGGCGATGCCCGGCCGGTCCGGGACCTCCTCCAGCGTCACCTTCGCCTCGTCGGTGTCCAGGGCCACGCCCGAGACCAGCGCCTGCTCCACCTCGTCCTCCGGTCGGTCCACGACCCACGTCCCGGCGGCCTCGGTGAACGAGGAGCGGACGTGGATCGGCACGCCGTTCCTCCGAGCGTACTCCACCGACCGGAGCTGGAGGACCTTCGCCCCGCTCGCCGCGAGCTCCAGCATCTCCTCGTAGCTGATCCGCTCCAGCTTGCGGGCCCGGGGCTCGACCCGGGGGTCGGCCGTGTAGACCCCCTCCACGTCCGTGTAGATCTCGCAGGCGTCGGCCCGGAGCGCGGCGGCCAGGGCCACGCCGGTGGTGTCCGACCCGCCCCGCCCGAGCGTCGTCACGTCCTGGCTCGTGGAGACGCCCTGGAACCCGGCCACGATGACCACCTTCCCGTCCGCCAGGGCCTCCAGGATCCGGCCGGGGCGGACGTCCACGATCTTCGCCCTCCCGTGCTGGGTGTCGGTGATGATGCCGGCCTGGGAGCCGGTGTAGGAGGCCGCCCGGCACCCCCGGGCGTTCAGCGCGATCGCGAGCAGCGACATCGCGATCCGCTCCCCCGCCGTGAGCAGCATGTCGAGCTCCCGGGGCTCCGGGACCGGGGTGAGCTCCTGGGCCATCGCCAGGAGCTCGTCGGTGGTATCGCCCATCGCCGAGACCACGACCACCACGTCGTAGCCCTCCTCCCTGGCCCGCAGCACCCGGTCGGCCACCGCGCCGATCCGCTCGGTGGTGGCGACCGACGACCCCCCGTACTTCTGGACCAGGACCGGCACCGCGCTCCTCCCGGCCGGAGCGTAGCAGCGCTCCCCCCGGGCCCGGTGTCACGGCGCAGGCCCGGAGCGGCATAGTCCTGGGGATGGTGGGTGCCATTCGGTACGACGACTGCTCCGACGCCGAGCTCCTGGTGCGCTCGCGCGGCGAGCCGGAGGCCTTCGCCGCCCTCTACGAGCGGCACGCGGAGCCCCTGCTGCGGTACTTCGTCCGCCGGACCCTGGACCCGGAGGCGTCGGCCGAGCTCGTCGCGGAGACCTTCGCGGAGGCCCTGGCCTCCCGGGGCCGGTTCCGCGACCGGGGGGCCCCCGGCGCGGCGTGGCTCTACGCGATCGCCCGCCGCCGCCTGGCCAGGTACGCGCGTCGCGGCGTCGTCGACGACCGGGCCCGACGCCGCCTGGGGCTCCCGGACCGCGGCCTGGCCCCC
>DATLZP010000079.1:0-2058 GCA_035573935.1 Actinomycetota bacterium | reverse complement strand
TTGCGCAGGCGTGCCAGACTCGTCGCCGGAGCCAAGGGCGTCTCCTTCCCGTCGAGTGCTCTCTCAACGGGGGGAGCATGCCCCTGGCTCCTCCTCTGTTGTGGGCGGTTCCGGTGTCCGGCTTGAACGTGGGCACTACGGTCTAGGCCGAGCCCGGGGGGGCGCGGGCGGGGCCCCGGAGGGGTAGGGTGGCGGTGGGCCGCCGTCGGCGGCCGGGACGGAGGTGGTTCCGATGACCGAGCACGAGCGGGAAGGCGACCGCACCGAGGACCCAGGCGAGCGGGCCCACCGCGGGACGTTCGCCGAGGGCCAGGCCGAGGAGGAGCCGCACCCGGAGCGCCGACCCAAGGGGGACTTCGCCAAGGGCCAGGAGCGGCCGGAGACCGAGGAGGCCGAGGAGCGGGCCCACCGCGGGACGTTCGCCGAGGGCCAGGCCGAGGAGGAGCCGCACCCGGAGGAGGAGCGGGAGGGCGACTTCGGCCGGGGGCTCGAGCGGGAGGGCTGAGCGCTACCCGCCAAGGACGGCGGCCAGCTCCTCCAGGCTCGCCAGGTCGTGGCCGGGGAGGAACACGTCGATCGAGGGCAGCGCCGCCGCCATCCCCCGGGCCAGCGGCTCGTAGCGGGGGCTCCCCTTGAGGGGGTTCACCCACACCACCCGGTGGGCCAGGCGCCGCAGGCGGGCCATGGCCTGCCGGAGCGCCTCCGGGTCGCCCCGCTCCAGCCCGTCCGAGCAGAGCACCACGACCGCGCCGCGGAGGGCCGCCCGCTGGCCCCAGGCGTCGAGGAGGGCCCGGAGCGACTCCCCGATCCGGGTGCCGCCCTCCCAGTCCTCCACCGACCGGCCGATCCCGTGCAGCGCCCGGTCGGGGTCCCGGGTCCGGAGGACCCTGGTGACCCGGGTGAGCCGGGTGCCGAAGCAGAAGACCTCCACCCGGCGACCGGCCGCCATCGCCGCGTAGGCGAACTGCACGAGGGCCCGGGAGTAGGGCGCCATCGAGCCTGAGACGTCGAGGAGGAGCACGAGGGGACGGGTCCGCGTCCGGCGGGCCCGCCAGGCCCGGTGGAACGGCTCCCCCTGGGTGCGGAGCGAGCGGCGGAGGGTCCGCGGGACGTCGAACCGGTCGCCCTTCGGGTGGGGGCGCCGGCGGCGGGTCCGCCGGTCCGGGAGCCGCACCTCGAGCTGGCGGATCAGCCGGTCCGTCCGGGCCCGCTCCTCCTCGGTCAGGCGGTCGAAGGACTTGCTGCGGAGGACCTCCGCCGCGCTGGCCACGATGCGGAGCGCCGCCTCCCCCTCGGGTTCCTCCCCGTCGGCCGCCCGCCAGGAGGCCGCCACCGAGCCGGCCCCCGCTCCCACGTCGCCGCCCTCCGCGGACACCCCACCGCCGGGGACGGGGAGCCCCGGGGCCGGCGGGCCCTCCTCCTCCGGGAGGAGGCCCTCCCGGGACCAGGCCTCGAACGCGGCGTCGTAGGCCGGGACGTCCTCCGGCCGGGAGATCAGCGCGGCCCGGCCCGCCCAGTACAGCGACGCTCGGTCGAACGGAAGGAGGGCTGCGGCTCGGCAGAACGTGAGGATCCGCCCCGTGCCCACGGGGAGGCCCCGGCGCCGCAGCTCGCGGCCCAGGGCCACCAGCCGGGCCAGGCCCGCCCCGCCCAGCTCCTCGCCGCTACCGCTCGCCCGGGGGGTCATCGCCCACCAGCTCCGGGAGCCGGGCCCGGGCCAGGGCCTGGTCCTCGTGGTCCTTCAGGACCGCACCGAGGGTGGCCGCGGCCACGTCGCCGTCGAGGTGGTCCACGCCGAGGAAGGCGAGCGCGTTCGCCCAGTCGATCGTCTCGGCCACGCCGGGCCGCTTGGCCACGTCGAGCCGGCGGATCCGGGCCACGGCCATCGCCACCTCCCGGGCCAGGGCCTCGGGGACGTGGGGGGCTCGGACCCGGATGATCTCCACCTCCCGCTCCAGCGAGGGGTGGTCGATCCAGTGGTACAGGCACCGCCGCTTGAGCGCGTCGTGGAGCTCGTGGGTCCGGTTCGAGGTCACCACCACCGCCGGGGGCTCCTCC
>DATLZP010000078.1:0-4666 GCA_035573935.1 Actinomycetota bacterium | reverse complement strand
TTCGAGGTGGGCGTGGAGGGGGATCCGGCGGCCGTCGAGGCCGCCCTCCGGTCCGTCCCGGGGCTGCGGAGCCTCGAGCGGGGGCCGGAGGGGCTGTGGACGCTCCGGGCGGAGACGGATCCCCGCCCGGCGGTGGTCTCGGCCCTCATCGGTCGGGGGCTCGTCCCCCACCACCTCCAGCGCCGGGAGGAGGACCTGGACGAGCTCTACCGGCGGTACTTCCACCGGGCGCTCCGGGCGGAGGGGGCGCGGTGACGGTCCGCCGGGACGCGGCGGCGGGCGGGGGGCGGACGGCCGGCGCCCCCCGGGCCGGGTGGCGGGTCGTGGCGGCCAAGGAGACCGCCGACCACCTCCTCTCCGCGCGGTTCACGGTGCTGCTCCTCCTGGTGGCCCTCTCGGCGGTGGGGGCCGTGTACGCGGCGTCGGGCGGGATCCGGGACGTGGCGGAGCAGGCGCAGGGGCTCCCGGGGGTGTTCCTCCTCCTCTTCACCGCGGCCCCGGAGCGGCTCCCGTCGTTCGTGACGCTCGTGGGGTTCCTGGCGCCGCTCCTCGGCATCGCGTTCGGCTTCGACGCGGTGAACGGGGAGCGGGCCGGCCGGACGCTCCCCCGCCTCGTGGCCCAGCCGATCCGGCGGGACGACGTGATCAACGGGAAGTTCGCCGGGGGCCTGACCGTGATCGCCGCGGTCCTCGCCGCCCTCACCCTCCTGGTGGCCGGCCTGGGCATCGTCCGGCTGGGGACCGTGCCGAGCGCCGAGGAGGGGGCCCGGCTCCTGGCCTGGCTCGTGGTGACCGTGGCCTACGCGGGCTTCTGGCTCGCCCTGGCCACCGCCCTGTCGGTCGTCCTGCGCCGGGCGGCCACATCGGCGCTGGTCGCCATGGCCGCCTGGCTCTGCCTGACGCTGTTCGCCGGGTTCCTGGTCGGCCTGGCCGCCGACGCCATCGCGCCGGTCCCGGCCGACGCCACCCCCGAGCAGCAGCTGGCGAACCTCCGGGCCCAGGTCTGGCTGGGACGGATCTCCCCGCGCGTCCTCTACGACGAGGCCACCCTGGTCCTGCTGAACCCCCAGGCACGGGGGGTGGGGTTCTTCTTCGACCGCCAGCTGGACCAGGCGATCCCCCGGCCCCTCCCCCTGGACCAGAGCCTGCTCGTGGTCTGGCCGCAGCTCGTGGCGCTCGTGGCGCTGTGCGTCCTGTGCTTCGCCGCCGCCTACGTGCTGTTCATGCGCCAGGAGATCCGGGCCTGAACCGCCCCGGCTGCCAGCGCGTCGCGCCGCGTCAGGCGGTCGGCCCCCGGACCGGCCGACCCCCCCGCATCACGAGGACGACCTCCGCCAGGGCCCGGAGGTCGTGGAGCGGATCCGCGCGGAGCGCCACGAGGTCGGCCGGCGCCCCCGGCACGAGGGGGGCGGGGATCATCGCCCCCAGCACGTCCTCCCGGGTCATGCGGCACGCCTCCTGGAGGAGCAGCGCCTCCCGGACGTGGATCCCGGGGGGGATGGGGCCGTTCCCCAGGTCCGTGCCGTACACGATCTCCCCTCCCGCCGCTCGGAACCGGACCACGTTGTCGCAGGCCACCCGGAGCTCGGGGGTGACCGCCCCGCGGGAGTGGATGTCGAGCGTGGAGACCCAGCGCTGCGTCCGAGCGGCCGCCGCCAGGACGGCGTCGGGGACCCGCTCCGTCCAGGGGGCGTGGGCCAGCTCGTCGATCCCGGCCCCCAGGGCCCGCTCCACCTGCCCGGGCCCCTCGCAGTGCGCGGTCACCGGGAGCCCGACGGCGTGGGCGGCCTCCACGACCGCGGCCAGCTCGGCGTCGGTCGGGGTGGGGCCGGCCGCGGCGTTCAGCGAGACCTTGATCGCCGCCGCCCCCAGCCGGTGGAGCTCCGCCACGGCCCGTGCGGCGTCCCCCGGGCCGGCCAGCTCCCGCCCCGTCCCCGGCGGCGCCCACCGGTCGCGCGTCGGGTAGCCCCCGCGGCCGGTGAGCATGGGGCCGGCGGCTCGGATCAGGGGGCCCTGGAACGTGGTCAGCTCCGAGGCGTCGGCCAGGGGGAAGATCACCTCCGGCGGCCAGGCCAGGTCGCGGACCGCGGTCACCCCGCCGGCCAGGACGGCGCCGGGGTCCGAGAGGCCGATGTGGACGTGCCGGTCGGCGGGGGCCGGCATCAGGAAGCCGTCGACGTCCCGCTCCTCCTCCGCGGGGGGCGCCTGGCGTCGGGGGCCGGCGAACGCGACCCGACCCCCCTCGACCACGACCACCCCGTCGGGGATCCGGCGACCGGGACCCACCCACAGGACCGACGCGCGGAGCGCGAGCGAACGGCGGACGTCGGGCGTGGCGGCTCCCTCCTCGGCCCCGCGGATGATACCGGCGGCCCGGTCCCCCGGCTCCGGGCGGGGCCCCCGTCGCCCCTAGCCCACCCCCGCCTCGCGGAGCCCGCGGAGCTCCTTGCGGAGGTCGGCCACCTCGTCCCGGAGCCGCGCCGCGTACTCGAACCGCAGGTCCCGGGCGGCCTCGTGCATCTCCTCCTCCAGCTGGCGGATCAGCCGCTCCAGCTCCTCCGCCGGGAGCTCCGGCTCGGCCCGTCGCCGGCGCCGCCGGTCGGGCGTCGTCTTCCGGGCCGGCTCCAGCTCCATCGCCAGCAGGATGTCGGAGACCTTCTTCCGCACGGTCTGGGGGTCGATCCCGTGGGCCCGGTTGAAGTCGATCTGGATCTTCCGCCGCCGCTGGGTCTCCGAGATCGCCCGGCGCATCGAGTCGGTCACGTCGTCCGCGTACATCAGGACCTTCCCCTCCACGTTCCGGGCGGCCCGGCCGATCGTCTGGATCAGCGAGGTCTCGGAGCGGAGGAACCCCTCCTTGTCGGCGTCGAGGATGGCCACCAGCGATACCTCCGGGAGGTCCAGCCCTTCCCGCAGCAGGTTGATCCCCACGAGCACGTCGAACTCCCCCAGGCGGAGGTCCCGGAGGATCTCGATCCGCTGCAGCGTGTCGATCTCGGAGTGGAGGTAACGGACCCGGATCCCCATCTCGAGGAGGTAGTCCGTGAGGTCCTCGGCCATCTTCTTCGTGAGCGTCGTGACCAGGACCCGCTGGCCCCGCTCCGCCCGCCGCCGGATCTCCTCGATCAGGTCGTCCACCTGTCCCCGGGTGGGCCGGACCTCCACCTCCGGGTCCACCAGGCCGGTGGGGCGGACGATCTGCTCCACCACCCGGCTCGACACGCGGAGCTCGTAGGGACCGGGCGTGGCCGACATGTACACGACCTGCTGCACGCGGTCCGCGAACTCCTCGAACCGCAGCGGCCGGTTGTCGAGGGCGGAGGGCAGCCGGAACCCGTACTCCACGAGGGTCCGCTTGCGGCTCATGTCCCCCTCGTACATCCCGTGGAGCTGGGGGACGGTCACGTGGGACTCGTCGATCACGCAGAGCCAGTCGCCCCGGAAGTAGTCGAGGAGGGTGTAGGGGGGCTCCCCCGGGGACCGCCCGTCGATGTGGCGCGAGTAGTTCTCGATCCCGGAGCAGAACCCGACCTCCCGGAGCATCTCCAGGTCGTAGGTGGTGCGCATCCGGAGGCGTTCCGCCTCGAGCAGCTTCCCCGCCGACTCCAGCTGCGCCAGGCGCTCGGCGAGCTCCTCCTCGATCGTGGCGATGGCCCGCCGCATCCGGTCCTCGGAGGCCACGTAGTGGGTGGCCGGGTAGATCCACACCTCGGAGAGCTCGCCGACGACCTCCCCGGTGAGGGGGTCGAACCGGGTGATCCGCTCCACCTCGTCGCCCCAGAACTCCACCCGGACCGCGGTCTCCTCGTACGCCGGGTGGACCTCCAGGACGTCCCCCTGCACCCGGAACCTGCCCCGGGCCAGGGTGGCCTGGTTCCGCTGGTACTGGATGTCCACGAGCCGCCGGATGGCGAAGTCCCGGTCCAGCTCCACCCCCCGGTGGAGCCGGAGGACCTGCCCCATGTACTCCTCGGGCGTGCCCAGGCCGTAGATCGCGGAGACGCTGGCCACGATCAGCACGTCGTCCCGGGTGAGGAGGGCGGCCGTGGCCGAGTGCCGGAGGCGCTCGATCTCGTCGTTGATCGAGGAGTCCTTCTCGATGTACGTGTCGGTCTGCGGGACGTAGGCCTCGGGCTGGTAGTAGTCGTAGTACGAGACGAAGTACTCCACCGCGTTCTCCGGGAAGAACTCCCGGAACTCGTTCGCCAGCTGGGCGGCGAGGGACTTGTTCGGGGCCAGGACCAGCGTGGGCTTCTGCACGCGCTCCACGACGTGGGCGATGGTGAACGTCTTGCCGGTGCCGGTCGCCCCCAGCAGCGTGACGTGGGGCTCCCCGCCCAGGAGGGCCTGGGCCAGCTCCTCGATCGCCTCGGGCTGATCGCCGGCCGGCCGGAAGTCCGCGTGGACCTTGAAGGGGGGCATCGCCCCGATGCTAGCGCGCCCCGCCCACGCCGCGGCCCTACAGCCGGCCGGCCTCCACGATCCGGCGCAGGAACTCCCGGGTCCGGGGCTCCCGGGGCTCGGTGAAGATCCGCTCCGGCGGCCCCTCCTCCAGGATCACCCCGCCCTCCAGGAAGCACACCCGGTCCGCGATCTCCCGGGCGAACCCCATCTCGTGGGTGGCGATCACCATCGTCATCCCCTGCCCGGCCAGCTCCCGGATCAC
>DATLZP010000077.1:0-2567 GCA_035573935.1 Actinomycetota bacterium | reverse complement strand
TCGCTCCCGGACCCAGGCCACGACGCACCAGGCGAGCACCGCGGCCCGCACCAGCACCGCGACCTCGAAGAGGCCGAGCGGAACGCCGCCGATCCCCGCCAGGCGCCCGAAGAACGAGAAGCGGGTGAGGAACACCGCGACGTCGGCAGCCTGGAACGCGACGAACCGACCCACCCCCGGCACGGCGAGGACGAACCAGGGGAGGAGCCACAGCCCGTACTGCGGCGAGTAGACCTTGTTCGTCAGGAGGAACAGCACGAGCAGGGGGAACGCCAGGCTCCAGCGGGCGTAGCCGGGATCCCTCCCGGCCCGGAGGCGATGGACGAGGACCACGAGCCCGACGAACAGCGCGAGCGAGAGGGCGTTCACGGCGGGGGTTGGGAGGCACGTCGCGGGCAGCCGGTCGCAGGCGATGAACCACAGGCTGTCCCAGTCCGGGGGCCGGGCGGCGTTGAAGCGGAAGAACTCCCACCAGCCGCTCGGGGCGAGGAGGGCGAACGGCAGGTTCACCGCGAGCCAGGTCCCTGCCGCTGCCCAGCCCAGGTGGATCGCCCGGTCCGGCTCTCGCTCCCGGAGCCGCTCCAGCCCGAACGGCACGACGAGGAGCGCGGGGTAGAGCTTCGCCGCCGCCCCCAACCCCAGGAGGACCCCGGCGGCCCGGTCCGAACGGTCGCGGAAGGCGACCGTGGCCGCGGCGGCCAGGGCCACCGCCAGGAGGTCCCAGTTCATGAAGGCGTGGATCAGCAGCGTCGGAGCCAGGGCGAACAGGAGGGCCCGGGGCCCGGCCAGCAGGTAGAGGCAGACCGCGGTGATGACGGCGGCGGCGGCGAGGAGCGCGGCGTTCGCGGCGAAGAAGCCCCCGTAGCTCCCGGCGGTCCAGGCCGCCAGGCGCATCGCGTACATCGAGAGCACCGGGTACTCGTCGCAGTTCCCCGGGCCGGAGGCGCAGGGGTCGAGGTAGGGGAGCCGTCCCCCGGCGAGCTGCTCGGTGCCGTAGAGGGGGACGATGTCCGAGTAGCACAGGAGGCGGTAGGGGCGGAGATCGGCCCAGTCCCCGGAGGCGCAGGGCCGCTTCCAGGCCAGGCCCAGCCCCAGCGTGGCCAGGAGGCAGGCCAGCACCAGGCCGAGGCCGATCCCGCGGCGCGCCGCCCGGGCTTCCACGGCCCGATCGTCGCACACGCCCAGCCCCGATCGTGGGTCCGAGGCCGTTCCCGTGCCCTGGAGCCTTCGAGCGCTCACTCGTAGAGTGTCCGGTCGTGCGGTACCGCGTGGAGGAGCTGGCCCGAGCCACGGACGTCTCGGTGGACACGGTCCGCTACTACCGGTCGCTCGGGCTCCTCCCGCCCCCCGAGCGCGAGGGGAGGCTGGCCTGGTACGGCCCGGAGCACGTGGAGCGGATCCGGGAGATCCGGCGGCTCCGGCGGCGCGGCCTGACGCTGGCGGCCATCCGCCGCGTGGTCTCGGGGGAGCTGGGGAAGGCCGACGCCGACCTGGCGGCGGCCGTGGCCCGGGCCCGGGGGGAGGAGGGGGAGGACGAGCTCCTCTCGCTCGAGGCCTTCGCGCTGGAGAGCGGGGTGCCGGCCTCCCTGATCCAGGCCGTGGAGCGGGAGGGGATCCGGATCGCCCGCAGGGTGGACGGCGAGGAGCGCTACGCGCGGGGGGACGTGGAGCTGGTCCGCCGGGCCCTCCGTCTGCTGGAGTTCGGCCTGCCGCTCGGGGAGCTCCTGGCCCTGGCCCGGGAGGCCAACGCCGCGATGGAGGCCATCGCCGAGCGAGCCGTCGAGCTGTTCGACGAGCACGTCCGCAAGCCGATCCGCGACACGGCGGCCTCCGAGGAGCAGGCCGCGGCCCAGCTGGTCGAGGCGTTCCGGGAGCTCCTGCCCGCGGTGACCGAGCTCGTGTCCCGGCACTTCCGACGGGTGCTCCTCTCGGTGGCCGAGGCGCACATCGAGCGGGTGGGGGACCGGGCCGAGGTGGAGGCCACCCGGGCCGAGTCCCGCCGACTGGGGAGGACGTGAGCGACCCCCTGCCGGCCGGGCCGGAGAAGGCGCGCGCCGTGCGGGCGATGTTCGACCGGATCGCCCGCCGCTACGACCTGGTGAACCGGGTGATGACGCTCGGGATGGACCTGGGGTGGCGGCGGCGCGCCGTCCGGGAGCTCCGGCTCCCCGGGCGGGCCCTCGTGCTGGACCTGGGATGCGGCACCGGCGACCTCTGCCGGGAGCTCCGGGCCTCCGGCTACCGGCCGGTGGGGGTGGACTTCTCCCACTCCATGCTCACCCTGGCCCGGGCCGAGGCGCCGCTCGTGGAGGCCGACGTCCTCCGGCTCCCGTTCGCCGACGCCTCGGCCGATGGGGCCGTCTCGGGGTTCGTGCTCCGCAACGTGGTGGACCTGGGGGCGTTCTTCGCCGAGGCGGCCCGGGTGGTCCGCCCCGGCGGGCGGATCGCGTTCCTGGACGCGGCGGAGCCGGTCCATCCCCTGCTCCGGCTGGGGCACGACCTGTACTTCCGGCGCGTCGTGCCCCTGGTCGGCGCGGCGCTCTCGGACGGCGCGGCCTACCGGTACC
>DATLZP010000076.1:0-4924 GCA_035573935.1 Actinomycetota bacterium | reverse complement strand
AAGCGGGCGCCGCACCGGTCGGCCAGCGCCGCGGCCAGCCCGGCCGCCGGCCCCCCGTCGGCCAGGCGGGGGCCGGCCAGGACGATCCCCGCACCCCCCGCCTCCCGCAGGGCCCGGACCGCCTCCCCCATCCGGCCGGCGGCCTCCCCCTCCGCCTCCGCCAGCAGCCAGGCCTCCTCGCCCGGCAGGCAGGGGACGTGCTCGGCCACGTCCCGGAGCCGGGTCCGGCGGGGATGGACGACGAAGACGCGCGCCCCGCCCTTCCGCACCGCCTTGCGGATCCGGAGGTGGAGGATGGGGACCTCCTGCTCGGCGTCGAGGCCCACCACGAGGATGGCCCGGGCCCGCTCCACGTCCCGGTACGTGACCCGCATCGGGTCGGCCGCCGCCAGCGCCTCCGCGGGGCCCGCGTCCTCCCGGCGGTGGTCGAGGTCGTTCGTCCGGAACACCGTGCGCGCCAGCTTCGCCAGCGCGTAGGCGTCCTCGTCGGTCAGCCGCCCGCTGGCCAGGATCCCCACCCGGGCCCCCCGCACCCATCCGGCGACGGCGTCGAGGGCCTCGGCGAACGAGACCGGCTCCAGCCCGGCCACCCGCAGGAGCGGGGTGGTCACCCGGTCCGGCGCATCGGGCCAGCGGAAGGCGAACCGCCCCTTGTCGCAGATCCAGGCGTCGTTCACGTCGACGTTGTCCCGGGCCAGGTGGCGGACCACCCGACCCCGCCGGAGGTCCACCCGGAGGTTGCACCCGGCCGAGCAGTGGGGGCAGATCGTGTCGGCGGCGTGGAGGTCGAAGGGACGGGCCACGAACCGGTACGTCGTCGCCGTGAGGGCCCCCACCGGGCAGATCTGGATCGTGTTCCCGCTGAAGGGCGAGCGGAAGTCCTCCCCCCCGGCGATCGCCACCTGCTCCCCGGCCCCCCGGGCGAAGAGCTCGATGAACCGGTCCCCCGAGATCTGGTCGCAGAACCGGGTGCACCGGGCGCACAGGACGCACCGCTCCCGGTCCAGCGCCACGAGCGGGGAGAGGAGGACCGGCTTGGGGTACGTCCGCTTCGGCTCGACGTAGCGGCTCTCCCCGGGGCCGAAGACGAGGGCCTGGTCCTGCAGCGGGCACTCCCCGCCCCGGTCGCAGATGGGGCAGTCGAGCGGGTGGTTGATGAGGAGGAACTCGAGGTTCGCCTCCTGCGCGTCGCGGGCCAGCTCGCTGGTGGCCTGCGTATGCACGACCATCCCCGGCCCCACCTCGGTGGTGCACGACGTGAAGAGCTTCCGCTGCCCCTCGATCTCGACGTAGCACTGACGGCAGGCGCCCACCGGGTCGAGGAACGGGTGATCACAGAACCGGGGGATCTCGATCCCCAGCTGCTCGGCGGCCCGGATGATCAGGGTCCCCTTGGGGACCGTGATCTCCTTCCCGTCGATCGTGAGCGTGACGAGCTCGGCCGTCACCGCAGCACCTCCTCCAGCGGGATCACCACCCGCCGGGGCGGCGGCGCCTCCTCCTCGGCCGGGGGCTCCTCCGGCCTCGGTCCCCTGCCGGTGAACGGGCAGCGCCGCTCGCGGACGTGAGCCTCGTACTCGTCCCGGAAGTGCCGGAGCGACGAGGAGAGGGGTGAGACCGCGCCGTCGGCCAGGGCGCAGAACGCCCGGAACAGGATGTTGCCGCCGACGTCCTCGAGGAGCGGCAGGTCCTCGGGTCGGCCCAGGCCCTCCTCGATCCGGCCGAGCACCCTGCTCACCCACCACGTCCCCTCCCGGCACGGGGTGCACTTCCCGCAGGACTCGTGGGCGTAGAACCGGAGCAGCCGCCAGGTCACGTCGACCATGCAATCGCGCTCGTCGCAGACCATCACCGCCCCGGTGCCGAGGAGCGAGCCGGCGGCCTGGATCGACTCGAAGTCGAGGCCCACGTCGAGGTGCTCGGCGGTGAGGAAGGGGGTGGACGATCCGCCGGGCGTCCAGGCCTTCAGGCGCTTCCCGTCGAGCACGCCGCCCCCGTGCTCCTCGATCAGCACCCGGACCGGGGTCCCCATCGGGAGCTCGTAGTTCCCCGGCCGCTCGACCTTCCCGGAGAGCGAGAAGATCTTCGTGCCGGGCGACTTCTCCGTGCCGATCCCGGCGAACCACGCCGCGCCCCGCTCCAGGATGTGCGGCACGTTGCAGAGCGTCTCCACGTTGTTGATCACCGTGGGGCTCGCGTACAGGCCCTCCACGGCGGGGAACGGCGGGCGCAGGCGGGGCTGGCCCCGGTACCCCTCGAGCGATTCGAGCAGGGCGGTCTCCTCCCCGCAGATGTACGCCCCCGCCCCGCGATGGAGCAGGAGGTCCACGCCGTAGCCGCTGCCGGCGACGTCCGGCCCGAGGAACCCCCGGTCGTACGCCTCGGCCACCGCCCGGGCCAGGATCCGGCCGGGCCACAGGAACTCCCCCCGGCAGTACACGAAGACGTGGTGGCTCTGGATCGCGTAGGCGGCGATCACCGCACCCTCGATCAGCTGGTGGGGGTCGCGCTCCACGAGCTCCCGGTTGTTGTAGGTGCCGGGCTCGGACTCGTCGAAGTTCACGACGACGTAGGTGGGCTTGCCGGTGTCCTGGGGGACGAACGACCACTTCACCCCGGTGGGGAAGCCCGCGCCACCCCGCCCCCGCAGGCCCGAGGCCTTCACCTCGTCGATCACCTCGGCCGGGGTCATCGTGAGCGCCTTCCGCAGCCCGGCGTAGCCGCCGGTCTCGAGGTACCGGTCGATCCAGACCGTGTCCGGCTCGTCCCAGCGGGCGGTGATGATCCGCTCGGTCACCCGGCCTCCTCCTCCGCGCGGGGATCCGCCGGTGCGGCGGGGTCCGTCCGTGGAGCGGGCCCCGTCCCGGCCGGGGGCGAGCCCCGGCCTCCCGCGGAGCCTGCGGCGGAGCCGGCGGACGGGTCCCGGGCGACGAGCCCCTCGGGCGGCTCGCCCTCCAGGCCGGCCAGCAGCCAGGAGGCGTGGCGGAAGTCGCGAGGGGCCTCCCCCCGGGACGGCGCCGGGACCTCTCCCCGGCGGAGCGTCTCGGCCAGCTCCGCCATCCGCTCCGGCGTCACCCGGTCGTGGTTCACGAAGTCGATCTGCACGACGGGGGCGGCGTCGCACGCCCCCAGGCACTCCTCCTCGTGCACCGTGACCAGCCCGTCGTCGGAGACCTCCTGCCCGTGGCGCATCCCGAACGCTCGGTGCGCGGCCTCGTACACGTCGCGTGCCCCCCGGAGGGCGCAGGCCAGGTTGGTGCAGACCGAGACGACGTGGCGACCGGTCGGGCGGAGCCGGAGCATCGTGTAGAACGTGGCCACGGCCTCCACCTCCGCCGTCGTGATGCCCAGCAACCCCCCGATCTCCCGGAGGCCCTCCCGGGTCAGCCGGCCCTCGACCGCCTGCACCAGGTACAGGAGGGGGAGGATCGCCGAGCGCTCCCGTCCCTCCGGGTAGCGGGCCACGATCCGCCGGGCCGCCTCCCCCAGCTCGCCCTGGAGCAGGGGCATCAGCGATCCACCCCTCCCATCACCGGGTCCAGCGAGGCGATGCAGGCGATCGCGTCGGCGACGAGGGAGCCCTCCAGGAGCTTCGGGATGGCCTGGAGGTTCACGAAGGAGGGATCCCGGATCTTCACCCGGTACGGCCGGTGCCCGCCGTCCGACACCACGTAGTAGCCGAGCTCGCCGCGAGGGGACTCCACGGCCTGGTAGACCTCGCCGGCCGGGACGGAGACGCCCTCGGTCACCATCTTGAAGTGGTGGATCAGGGCCTCCATCGACTCCTCCATGATGTGGCGGACGTAGGCCTCGGAGTTCCCGATCCCGTCCGGCCCCACCTCCAGCTGGGCCGGCCAGCGGACCTTCGGGTCCTCCACCATCACCGGGCCCGGCTCGGCCAGGCGGTCCACGCACTGCCGGACGATCCGGAGCGACTCCCGCATCTCCTCCAGGCGGACCTCGTAGCGCGCGTAGCAGTCGGCCTCCTCCCGCACCGGGACGTCGAACTCGTAGGTCTCGTACCCGCAGTACGGCTCGTCCTTCCGGAGGTCGGCCGCGACGCCGGCCGCCCGCAGCAGCGGCCCGGTCACCCCGAGGGCCAGGCAGTCCTTCGCCCGGAGCACCCCCACGCCCCGGTTCCGCTCGATCCAGATCGGGTTCTCCGAGAGCAGCTCCTCGTACTCGCGGATCCGCCCCGGCATCACCTCCAGGAAGTCGACGATCCGGTCCAGGCCGTCCGGGGGGAGGTCCATGATCACGCCGCCGATCCGGATGTAGGCGTGGTTCATCCGCAGGCCGGTGGCCATCTCGAAGATGTCGAGGATCCGCTCCCGCTCCCGGAAGCCGTACAGCATCACGGAGATCGCGCCGAGCTCCATGCCCCCCGTCGCCAGCCAGACGAGGTGCGAGGCGATCCGGTTCAGCTCGCAGAACAGGACCCGCAGCACCTGGGCCCGGGGCGGGGCCTCGATCCCGAGCAGGCGCTCGGCCGCCAGGCAGTAGGCGAGCTCGTTGAAGAACGGCGAGAGGTAATCGGCCCTCGTCACGTACGTGACGCCCTGCTGCCAGGTCCGGTACTCGCAGTTCTTCTCGATCCCGGTGTGCAGGTAGCCGATCACCGGGCGGGCGGAGACGACGTACTCCCCGTCGAGCTCCAGGACCAGGCGGAGCACCCCGTGGGTCGAGGGGTGCTGCGGGCCCATGTTGATCACCATCGTCTCCTGGCGGAGCTCGCCGGGGCGGGGGACGGCCGGCTCCATCACGTGGTCCGCTCGTCCACGGGCGGGATGAACGCCCCCCGGTACCGGGTGGGCACCCCGCCCAGCTCCTCGTCCTTGCGCAGCGGGAACCCCTCCCAGCCGTCGGGGAGGAGGATCCGGGCCAGGTTCGGGTGGCCCTCGAACACGATCCCGTAGAAGTCGTA
>DATLZP010000075.1:0-4256 GCA_035573935.1 Actinomycetota bacterium | reverse complement strand
GCCGTGCCGCCCACCCCGCCGGGGGACGTCGAGCGCCGCCCGGAGTGAGCGACCGCCGGTCCCGGCCCGCCGGGGCCTCGGCTCAGGCCCGCCCCAGCTCCCGGGCCAGCCGCCCCAGGAGCCCGTTCACGAACCGCCCGGAGTCCTCGGTCGAGAGCTCCTTCGCCGCCTCCACCGCCTCGTCGATGGCCGCCCCCACCGGCACGTCGGGCCGGTGGAGGAGCTCGTAGCAGGCCACCCGGAGGACCGCCCGGTCCACCGCCGGCATCCGGGGCACGGTCCATCCCTCGGCGTGCTCCTCCAGGAGGCGGTCGATCTCGTCCCGGTGCGCGGCCACCCCCTCCACCAGCTCCCGGGTGAACGGCGGCGTGGGGAGCTCGGCGGCGGTCCGCGCCGCGAGCACCTCGAGGGGATCGGCGGCGGTGACGTCGGCCTGGAAGAGGACCTCGATCGCGATCCGCCGCGCCCCCCGGCGGGTGCCCGGGGCCCTCACTTCACGCGCTCGAGGTACTCCCCGCTGCGCGTGTCCACCTTCACCCGGTCGCCGGGCTCCACGAACAGCGGGACCTGCACGACGAGCCCGGTCTCGAGCGTGGCCGGCTTCATCGCCCCCGAGACCCGGTCCCCCCGCACGCCGGGCTCGGTCTCGGTCACGGTGAGGGCCACCGCGGCCGGGAGCTCCACGGCGATCGGCACCCCCTGGTGGAACGCCACGATCGCGGTCGCCCCCTCGGTGAGGTAGCGGGCGGCCGCCCCCGCCACCTGCTCCGGCACGTGGGTCTGCTCGTACGTCTCGAGGTCCATGAAGACCAGGGCGTCCCCCTCCCGGTACAGGAACTGCTGCTCCTTCCGCTCCACGATGGCCAGGCCGACCTTCTCGTCGGCCCGGAACGTCCGGTCCAGCACGGCGCCGGTCCGCACGTTCCGGAGCTTCGTCCGGACCACGGCCTGGCCCTTGCCCGGCTTGTGGTGGAGGAAGTCCAGGACCGTCCAGAGCTCGCCCTCGAGCTCCAGCGTCATCCCGTTCTTCAGGTCGTTCGTCGAGACGCTCACCGCTCCCTCCCCCACCCGTCCAGGGCGATCAGCTCTCGGGTGGCCCGGCCCAGGACCCGGGGGCCGTCCGGGGCCACCAGCACGACGTCCTCGACCCGCACGCCGCCCAGGCCCGGAACGTACAGGCCGGGCTCCACCGTGACCACCGCCCCCGCCGGCACCTCCTCGTCGCCGCCCGGCCAGAGCATCGGCCCCTCGTGGATCTCCAGGCCCACGCCGTGCCCCAGCCCGTGGGGGAACCGCTCCCCCAGGCCGGCCTCCTCGATCACGGCCCGGGCCGCCCGGTCCACCTCCCGGGCCCGGGCCCCGGCCCGGAGCGCGGCGATCCCCGCCTCCTGGGCCCGGAGCACGAGCGCGTGGAGGTCCCGGACCTCCGGCGGCGGCGGGCCGAGGGACACGCTCCGGGTCATGTCGGCGTGGTAGCCGTCGACCAGCGCGCCGAAGTCGAGCTTCACCACGTCCCCCGGGGCGAGGGGCCGATCGGCCGGGCGGTGATGGGGCTCGGCCGCGTCCTCCCCGAAGGCCACGATGGGCGGGAACGCCCGGTCCTCGGCCCCGGCCCGGCGCATCGCCGCCTCCAGGGCCAGGGCCACCTCCCGCTCCGTCACCCCCTCCCGGAGCGTCCCCAGGACCTCCTCGAACGCCCGGTCCGTGAGCTCCTGGGCCCGCTCCAGGGCCCGGACCTCCGCCTCGTCCTTCACCCACCGGAGCCGCTCCACGGCCCCCTCCACCGGGACCAACCGGATCCCGCCGGCCTCCGCCCGGAGGGCCTCGACCTCGCGGTACGGCAGGCTGGCCTCGAAGCCCAGCGTCGCCACCGACAGGGCCCGGGCCGCGGCCGCGGCGTGGTGGGGGGCCCGCCGGTCGCGGTACACGACGCGCTCGACGTCGGGGGCCTCCCGGGCCGCCTGCTCCTCGTAGCGCCCGTCGGTGAGGAACACCGCCCGCCCGTCCGCCGCCACCACCACCTGGCCGTTCGAGCCGGTGAAGCCCGTGAGGTAGCGGACGTTCGGCCCCCGGGCCACCAGCAGGCCGTCGCACCCCAGCCCCTGGAGCGCCCGGCCCAGGCGCCGCCGCCTCAGCGCGTGATCCATCGGAGCGCCTCCAGCGCCAGGTGGTAGGAGCCGGCCCCGAACCCCACGATGCTCCCCCGGCAGACCTCGGCGATCACCGAGCGGCGGCGGAACGCCTCCCGGGCGAAGACGTTCGACATGTGGACCTCGATCACGGGGAGCCCGCTCGCCTCCACCGCGTCCCGGAGCGCGAAGGAGTAGTGCCCGAGGGCCCCGGGGTTCAACACCACGGCCTCGAACCCCTCGTCGGCGGCCCCCAGGAGCCACCCGATGAGCTCGCCCTCGTGGTCGGACCGGCGCCACGCCAGCTCGTGGCCGAGCCGGTCGGCCGCGGCCTCGAGCTCCCCGGCGATCTCCTGGAGGGTGGCCCGGCCGTAGAACTCGGGGTCCCGCCGGCCCAGCGCGCCCAGGTTCGGCCCGAACAGCACGAGGACCCTCACGCCGCCCCCATCTCCTTCAGCACCCGACGGATCACATCCTCCGGCACCCCCTCCACGATCCGCGGCCGTCCCACGTCCTCCAGCAGCACGAACCGGATGCCCCCCCGGTACTTCTTGTCGAGCCGGAAGGCGTCCAGGATCCTCTCCGCCTCCGGGAGCTCGCCGGCCACCTCGAGCCCGAGAGAGGCCAGGAGCCGGGCGTGCCGGGCGGCGAGCCCCGGCTTTGCCACCTCGAGCGCCTCCGCCAGGCGGGCGGCGAAGACCATGCCCACCGCCACCGCCTCCCCGTGGGTGCGCCCGGCGAAGCCCTCCAGCCGCTCCAGGGCGTGGCCCAGCGTGTGCCCGTAGTTCAGCACGAGCCGGGGCCCGGCGTCCCGCTCGTCGGCGGCCACCGTGGCCGCCTTGGCCCGCACGCACCGCGCCACCAGGTCCTCGAGGGTGGCCGGCTCCCGGGCCAGCACGGGGCCGGGATCCGCCTCCAGGAGCTCCAGGATCCCCGGGTCCACGGCCAGCCCGTACTTCGCCACCTCCGCCAGGCCGGAGCGGTACTCCCGGTCGGGGAGCTCGCCCAGGCACGCCACGTCGGCCACGACGGCCCGGGGCTGGGAGAAGGCGCCCACGAGGTTCTTCCCCTCCGGGAGGTTCACGGCCGTCTTCCCCCCCACCGCCGCGTCCACCTGGGCGGTGAGGGTCGTGGGGACCTGGACGAACGGGACCCCCCGCATGTACGTGGCGGCCACGAACCCGGCCAGGTCGCCGACCGCGCCGCCCCCCAGGGCCACCACCACGTCGTCCCGGTGCGCGGCCTGGGTGGCCAGCTGGCGCCAGAGGGCCTGGGCCACGGGGAGCGCCTTGGCCTCCTCCCCCTCCGGGACCGGGAGCAGCACGGCGACGAGCCCCCGCCCGCCCAGGCCGGCGGCGAGCGGCTCGAACCACCGCTCGGCCACCCGCCGGTCGGCCACCACGAACGCCCGCTCCGCCCCCGGGAGCTCCGGCAGGAGGCCGCCGGCCCGGGGGAGCAGCCCGGCGCCCACGACCACCTCGTAGGCCTGGCCGCGCACCGGCACCGGGACCCGGATCACGGCCCCGCCGCTAGGAGGACCACCGGAGCTCCTCCTCCACCCGGGCCGCCACCTCCTCCGGCGGACCCGTGGCGTCCACCACGTGGGCGGCGAACTCCCGGTACAGCGGCTCCCGCTCGGCCAGGAGGCGCTCCAGGTCGCCCTCCCGGCGGATCAGCGGCCGGTCGGAGGCGGGCGGCACCCGCTGCCTGAGCACCTCGATCGGGGCGTGGAGGTACACGACGGCCCCCGTGGCCCGGAGCGTCACCCGGTTCGCCGGCTCCAGCACGATCCCGCCCCCGCAGGCCACCACGGCGGGGTCGGCCCCCGCCACCTCGGCGAGCTTCTTCGCCTCGAGCGCCCGGAAGCGCTCCTCCCCGTCCTCGGCGAAGATCCGGGCGATATCCCGCCCGTCCTCCCGGACGATCTCCTCGTCCAGGTCCACGAACGGGATCCCCAGGCGGGCGGCGACGAGCCTGCCCACGGTGGACTTCCCGGAGCCGGGGGGGCCGATCAGGTAGACGATCACGGCAGCGCCTCCACGTAGGCCCGGAGGTTCCGCCGGGTCTCCGGCAGCGAGTCGCCCCCGAACTTCTCCAGGACGGCGTC
This sequence comes from Actinomycetota bacterium, assembly GCA_035573935.1. GTDB lineage: Bacteria > Actinomycetota > UBA4738 > UBA4738 > HRBIN12 > DATLZM01. The sequence continues at coordinate 20 of DATLZP010000075.1, read as the reverse complement.
GGCCAGCACGAGGGCCACCG
>DATLZP010000074.1:0-2289 GCA_035573935.1 Actinomycetota bacterium | reverse complement strand
CCGGGAGCGTCCCCCCCGCCCAGCCGACCGCCGAGGGTCCGCCGGCCCGGAGGCCGGAGGTGTTCGGGGGCCTGGGGACGTGGCTCGACATCTACGACCCCTCGTGGTCCCACCCCGTCCGGACGGCGCGGGAGGCGGCGGCCCGGGGCGTGCGCACGCTCTACCTCCAGACCTCGAACTTCCACCGGGGCCGGGCCATCGTGTTCCCGGAGGCCGCCGGGGCCATCCTGGAGGCGGCCCACGCCGAGGGGATCGCCGTGGTGGCCTGGTACCTCCCCGGGTTCCGCGACCTCCGGCTCGACCTGCACCGGGTGCGCAGGGCCCTCGCGTTCCGCAGCCCCGCCGGGGAGCGGTTCGACGCGTTCGCCCTCGACATCGAGAGCCCCGAGGTCCGGGACCCGGCGGTCCGCACGGCCCGGCTCCTCCGGCTCTCGGCGGCGATCCGACGCGCCGTCGGTGGAGGCTTCCCCCTGGGGGCCATCGTGCCGTCGCCGCGGGGGATGATGCGCAACCCCTCCTACTGGCCGGGGTTCCCGTTCCCCGCGCTGGCCCGCCTGTACGACGCGTTCCTGCCCATGACGTACTTCACCTGGCGGGTGGAGGGGCGCGACCGGGCCCGGGCCTACACGTCCTGGAACATCCGGCTGATCCGCTCGGCGGTGGGGGAGCCCGCGGTGCCGATCCACGTCATCGGCGGGATCGCCGACCAGGCCACGCTGGCCGAGACCCGGGGGTTCGTGGAGGCCGTCCGGGAGCAGGGGGCGGCCGGGGCCTCCTACTACACGTTCCCCCTCACCGGCCCGGGGCACTGGCGGGCGCTGGGCCGCCTGGCCCCGCCGGCCGGCTGACGGACCGGTCGCGCCGGGTGGGCGGCAGCCCATAGCATGGCCGCGTCCGGCGGCGAGGAGGGAGCATGCTACTCGAGGGCAAGCGGCTGCTGATCACCGGGGTCCTCACCCCCCAGAGCATCGCGTTCGCGGCGGCCCGGGTGGCCCAGGAGCAGGGGGCGGAGCTCGTCCTCACGTCCTTCGGGCGGCAGGCCAGCATCACCGAGAAGAGCGCGAAGCGACTGCCGACGCCGCCGGACGTGCTGGAGATGGACGTGAACCGCCCGGAGCACGTGGCGGCGGTGGCGGACGACCTCCGCCGGCGGTGGGGGTCGCTCGACGGGCTGCTCCACGCGATCGCGTTCGCCCCCCAGGACGCGCTGGGCGGCAACTTCCTCCGGACGCCGTGGGAGAGCGTGGAGGTGGCGTTCCGCACCAGCGCCTACTCGCTCAAGGAGCTGGCGGCGGGGATGGCGCCGCTCATGGAGGAGCGGGGGGGCGCCATCGTGGCCCTCGACTTCGACGCCCGGGTGGCCTGGCCCATCTACGACTGGATGGGGGTGTGCAAGGCCGGCCTGGAGGCGGTCACCCGCTACCTGGCTCGGGACCTCGGCCCCAGGCGGATCCGGGTGAACTGCGTCTCGGCCGGGCCCCTGCGGACCGTGGCGGCCAAGGGGATCCCGGGGTTCGACGCGCTGGCCGACCGGTGGGGGGCCCGAGCCCCGCTGGGCTGGGATCCGGCGGACCCCGGCCCGGTGGCCCGGGCCGTGGCCTTCCTCCTCTCGGACCTCTCCGACGGGATCACCGGGGAGATCGTCCACGTGGACGGGGGCTACCACGCGATGGGCACGGAGGTGGCGGGCGGCGGCCCGCCGGGAGGGGGCTAGACCGCGTCGTCCACCCGCTGGGTGAGCGCCATCGCCCCGGTCACGTCGTGGCCCAGCATGCTCACGACCATCCCCACGGCGCCCTCCCCGCTCCACACGCAGATCGCGCCCGGGGTGGTGGCGTCCCGGATCGGCGCGCAGAGGTACCGGCTGTCGCCCCGGGTGGCCGTCACCTGGGCCGCGGTGTCCACGGGCAGCCCGGAGGTCCCGGCGAACCCGGTCGCCGCGCCCTGGAAGAAGGCGTCGGGGGCGAGGGCCGGCGCGTCCTCGATCAACACGACGAGGAACGCCGGCTGGAGGCCCTGGCCGTAGATCGCCACCTCCACGTCGAGCCCACCGGCCGCGGCGGCCTGCCGGATCAGGTCGGCCATCGTCCGCCCCATCTCGGAGTCGTTCCGCGGGTACCCGGCGATCTCCCCGGGGAACCGGTCCCCGGAGAGGAGGCGCCAGCCGACGAAGCCGGCCAGGCCCAGGACGAGGACCGCGGCGAGGACCGGCACCAGGGGCGGGCGCCGGGCCGGGGGAGGGGCCGGCGGCCAGGTCGGCGCCAGGCCGGGGGCCGACGGCGGGCCCCC
>DATLZP010000073.1:0-3485 GCA_035573935.1 Actinomycetota bacterium | reverse complement strand
CTGGACCACGCCCTCCTCGATCAGCTGGAGCAGCCGGGACCGTACGGTTCCGGGGGAGACCCCGAGCCGTTGGCTCATCTCCCGATAGGACCGTCGCCCGTCCTCCTGGAGCTCGGCGAGGATCCGCAGGTCGAGGTCGTCGACCTCCGGCCCGACCCGCGTCCCCCACTCCTCGGGATCCGGTCCGATGTTCACCATCTCGCCCCCTTCTATCACCGATGGTCACTGAAGCGCAAGCTTTCCTGCACATCGATCAGCCAGCCAACGCATCTGGTGCACATCTTGCTACCGGGCGGGACCGATCTGCGGGAGGTCAGGACGGGCGTCGGAGGAGCGGGATGACGTCCTGCGCGAAGCAACGCATCGCCTCCCGCTGGACGTCGGGGTCCATCCCGGGCCAGTAGAGGCGGGCGATGAAGTGGAGGTCGTGGCCCGCGGCCCGTCGGAACGCGTCGATCCCCTCGGCCACCGTGGCCGGGTCCCCGACGAGGATGGTCGAACGGAGCGCCTCCTCCTCCCCCGGCTCGAGCGGCGGTGGGGCCGGGGGCGGCCCGGTGCGGGAACGCGCCCCCTCCATGTCCTCGTACTTCCACGCCACGTAGCGGTGGTGGTCCCGGACGCGCTCCCAGGCGTCGCCGTCCCGCCAGGCGAACACCGGGGCGTGGAGGGAGACCGCGAACCGTCCCTGGTCCAGCCCCCGCCGGGCACGCTCCTGGCGGGCCGTGGCCACCTGGGCCTCGAAGGAAGCCGGGGTGACCTCGGTGGCCATGAAGCCATCGCCGATCCTGCCGGCCCGCCGGATCGCCGGCTCCGCCATCGCCCCCACCCAGATCGGCGGGCCCCCCGGCCGGGACGGCTTGGGGGTCACCGACAGGCGCGGGAAGCGGAGCCGCCCGGCGCCGACCACCACCCCATCCGACCAGGCCTGTCGGAGGACGGCCACCGCCTCCTCCAGGCGGCTCCCCCGCTCGGTCGGGGGGACGCCGAACGCCTCGAGCTCCTCCTCCCGCCAGCCGGCGCCCACCCCCAGCACGAGGCGGCCGCCGGAGAGGAGGTCGACCACGGCCGCGTCCTCCGCCAGGCGCAGCGGGTCGTGCAGCGGGGCGAGGACCAGGGCCGTGCCGATCGCGACCCGTTCGGTCCGGGCGGCGATCGCCGCGCACATCGGGAGGAGCGACGGCAGGTAGCCGTCGTCGACGAAGTGGTGCTCCGAGACCCAGACCGAGTCGAAGCCCAGGCGCTCCGCCTCCTCGGCCAGGGCCAGGGCCTCCGCGTAGCGCTCCTCGTCCGGGCGAGGGTCGCCCGGGACCCGCTGGCAGGTGATCAGACCGAACCCGAACCGCATCGGTCAGGCCGGCACGCCCCGGGGGGCCCGGCCGGGACCCGTCCGGAGCGGCGAGGGCTTCGCCAGGAAGCCCGCGTAGTCGAGCTCGCGGTAGGGCGTGGTGCAGGGGTGGCCATCCGCCACCCACATCCGACGCGCGTCGAGGTCCATGAGGATCGAGGCCACCGTCGCCCCCTGGTCGAGGGGGGTGAGCCGGGGATCCGGATGGCAGCAGACGCCGAGCGGGTGGTTCGCGTGGTCCGCGAGCACCCGACGGAAGACCTCCAGGCCGATCGGCTTGCCCGCCCGGGCCACCGCCTCCCGCAGGCGTTCCAGGCGGAAGGGGCTGTCGGGCATGACCCAGAGCGACACGTCCTTCCCGTCGAAGCGGGGCGAGAGGAAGTGGTTCGTGTGGAGCAGGACGCCGTCCTCCGGGAACAGGAGGTGCAGGCGGGAGAAGTCGCCGGGGGCCGCCTCGACGTCCACGGCGATCCCGTCCCGGTGGGCCACGAGGTAGTTCGCGGACGAGGACCGGAACCCGGATTGCAGCACGGCGTAGGCGTCCGAGAGGGTCTCGGCATCGAGGATCGCGCGCAGCAGCACGTGGTAGGGGAGCCCCGGTTCCCCCCGGTCCAGGTCGGTGACGAGGGCGTTCGTCACGAGCCCGATCCCCGAGGAGTTCATCCCGGTCTTGGCCAGGAGCCCGGCCTCCACGACCGTGACGAAGTCCGGCCCCTCCTCCTGCCGGGCCTCGAGGACGACCACCGTGTCGAAGCAGTGGAGGAGCCAGTCCCAGTTCTGCCCCACGAGCGTGTGCCCGTCCGGGCTCGCCTGGGGCAGGACGCAGAACGCGCTGCACCCGGGGACGTCGGGGCGCCCCACGGCCTCCGCCGCCCGGGCCTTGGCCGCGAACATCACCTCGGTCCGGACGTTGATGGCCAGGATGTCGATCGGATCGGTGCCGGCCCCGCTCGCGATGCCCCGGATCTCCTCCAGGTAGGCCGGGAACCTGGCCGCGATGGGCGCCTCGTAGCGGGCCGCCTCCTCCCGGACCCTTCCCCAGTCCCAGGCGGCGTAGGCCCGGAACACCTCCCCGTAGGCCTCGATCGAGCGGGCGATCCGCGCCGCCGCCTGCTCCCCGTAGGCGGTGCCGCGCTCCCGCGGCCCCCCCTCCACCCGGACGTGTGGGAACGCCTCCATCGCCCCTCCTCCCTCAGAGCGCCGTGACGCCGCCGTCCACCGCGAGCGCCGCCCCCGTCACGTAGGAGGCGTCATCCGACGCCAGGAACGCGATCGCCGCCGCCACCTCCTCCGGCTCCCCCAGCCGGCGGAGGGGGACCCGGGCGTCGAGGTAGCGACGGGCGGCCGCCGGATCGTCGGTGAGCCGGAGCATCGGCGTCCGGATCACGCCCGGGCAGACCGCGTTCACCCGGATCCCCAGCGGCGCCCACTCCACGGCCAGCTGCTTCGTGAGGAGCAGGATCCCCGCCTTGCTCGCGTCGTAGTGAGCCGCCGGTTCCTCGGCGTCGGCCACGAGCGCGGCGATGGAGGCGACGTTCACCACCGCCCCTCCCCGCCCCGCCCGCCGGAGGGCTCGCGCCACCTCCCGGGCGGCCAGGAACGACCCCCGGAGGTTCACCGCCAGGACCTCGTCCCACTCCTCGACCGCCAGGTCCAGGGCGGGAGAGATCCGGTAGATCCCGGCCGCGTTGACCAGGACGTCGACGGGGCCGCCGAGCGCCCGCCCGGCGCCCGCCACCCCCTCCACCACCGCCTCCTCCTCGCCCACGTCGGCCAGGACGATGGTGGCGCCCACCTCGTCGCCGACCCGCGGCAGCCCCTCCCCGTCCCGATCGAGCAGGGCGATGGCGGCCCCCTCATCCCGGAGCCGCCGGGCGGTGGCCAGCCCGATCCCCGACGCCCCGCCCGTCACCAGGGCCCGGCGGCCGGCGAACCTGCCCCCCCTCACGTCAGGACCACCCCCCCGTTCACGCCGATCGTCTGCCCGGTCACGTACGACGCCTCGGCCGACGCCAGCCAGGCGACCGCCGCCGCCACGTCCTCCCCGGTCCCGTGGCGTCCGAGCGGGATCGTCGCCCGGACCCGCGCCTCCTCCTCCTCGAGCGTCGTCCCCCGGGCGGTGGCCCGGTGCCGGAGGTCC
>DATLZP010000072.1:0-4290 GCA_035573935.1 Actinomycetota bacterium | reverse complement strand
GTCGGAGGCATCCTGGGGTCGTTGAACGCGTTCCGGGGCGGTGGGAGCATCCCCGGGGCGAGCCGGGGGAGGGCATCCTGATGGAGGGGCCGAGGAGGAGGGAGTCGCCGTCGGTCGCGGCCGGGGCCGCGGCCGTCGGGGGCCTGCTGGCGTTCATCGGCGTCTACCTGGGCTGGTTCCTGATCAGCGCCGGAGGGGCCCGGGGGATCACCGACGGCGCGGCGGACTGGACGGGGCTGATGGCGGCCATCGCCGGCCTGGCCGCGCTCCTGGGCGGCGGGGCGGCGATGATGTTCAAGGACGGCGCGGCCTCCGCGTTCGGGGCCGGGCTGGCCGCCGTGGGCGGGGTGTTCGCCGCGGCCGGCGCGCTCATCGCCCTCCTGCGCCTGGACGCGATCGCCGCCCAGGTGGCCCGGGCCCCGGCCTCGGGCTCGGCCGCGGTGGGCCTGCTCGTGTCGCTCCTCGGCGGGCTGGTCGCCATGCTGGGCGGCTGGCAGGCCCAGCGGCAGCGGTAGGGGTCAGCGGGGCACCGCGCCGCTCGCGCCGGGCTCGTAGGCCACGAGCTCGAAGACGTCCGCGTAGCGCACGACGACGTCCCCGGCCACCCAGAGCTCCCGCGTGAACCCCGTCCGGAGCGCCGTGTAGCGCCACCGGGCGGCGCGGAACGTCCCGACCGGCGTGGCCACGTCCTCCCGCTCCTCCAGGAGCTCGTACCGCTGCGGCTCGATCCGGGGCTCCAGCGTGACGGGAGCCAGGAACAGGACCTCGACGTCGGCCGTGGCCCCCAGGCGGTTCGCCGTGACCGCGTTGAACGACGGGGAGAGGTGGTCGAGGTCCGGGAGCTCGTCCCGGGGGAGCTCCACGGGCTCCCCGTCCCGCTGCCCGGACCACCGTTCCCCCCGCTCCAGGAGGATCCGGTGCTCCCCGGTCTCGATCCGGCACCGCACGGGGCGCCACGCCGCGTCCACCACCAGGTCGAGGTGCTCCCGGTGGGGCCGGGGGACCCGCGTCTCGACGTCGGCCACGTAGCGCCACCCGGCGGGGCCCGGGGCGCACCGGAAGTCCTCGGTGCCCACGGGCTCCCCATGTCCGTCCATCACCACGTACCGCCCGGTCGGCACGCCCCCTCCTCCCGCGGGTGCCCATTCCCCGCCTCGGCGCCTAGCATGGTGACATGCGCGTGGCCGTCTGCCAGTTGAACCCGGGCGAGGACGTGGAGAAGAACGTCCGGGCCGCCGAGGAGCTCCTGGCCGAGGCCGCCGACGCCGGGGCCGACCTGGCGGGGCTCCCCGAGCTGTTCCCGTACATGGGGCCGGCCGCCCGCCACGGCGAGGTGGCGGAGCCCGTGCCTGGGCCGACCGGCGAGCGGCTGGCCGAGGCGGCCCGCCGGCACCGGATGTGGGTCCTGGGCGGGTCGATCTACGAGCGGGACGGCGACCGGATCTTCAACACGAGCCTGTTGTTCGACCGGGAGGGGAGGCTCGCCGCCCGGTACCGGAAGATCCACCTGTTCGACGTGGACCTCCCGGGGCAACCGCCGATCCGCGAGTCGGCCACGTTCACCGCCGGGGAGGAGCTCGTGACCGCGGAGGTCGAGGGCTGGCGGGTGGGGATGGCGATCTGCTACGACCTGCGGTTCCCCGAGCTGTTCCGGATGCTCGCCGCCCGCGGGGCGGAGGTCCTCCTCCTGCCCTCGGCGTTCACCCACGAGACCGGCCAGGACCACTGGGAGGTGCTGGTCCGGGCCCGGGCCATCGAGGACCAGTGCTTCGTCGTGGCCCCGGCCCAGTGGGGTCCGTGGGGGCCGCCGGAGGAGGGCCGCCGCTGCTTCGGCCACAGCCTGGTCGTCGACCCCTGGGGCCGGGTGCTGGCGCGCATCCCGGAGGGCACCGGGGTGGCCGTGGCCGAGCTCGACCGGGAGGAGCTCCGGCGGATCCGGGAGCGCCTGCCGGCCCTGCGCCACCGCCGCCTGGCCCCCTCCTGCTGAGCCGGGCGGGGGCCGGCCCGCTCGCGCGCGCCTCGGCCCCCGGCCCGACTAGTCTGTGATGGACTAGTCGCCCAGAGGGCCCGAGGCCGGGCGGAGGATGGCCCGGTCGGGCCCGGCCTCCACCTCCAGCTCCCGGGCGTCGGGGAGCCCGGCCAGGGCCGAGGCGTCCACGGCCACGACGGGGCAGGTCCGCCCGTACAGCTCCCGGGCCACGACGGCGCCCAGGACCAGGATCGCGTCCGGCTCCCCCAGGACGATGGCCGCGGGCGCCGTCCCGGCCCGGATGGCCTCCGCCAGCACGCTCGAGCTGGAGCTCGATCCCCGGCCCGTCGGCATCACCAGCACGCGGCCGGTGACCCGGGCCCCGAGCTGGGGGTGGCGGGCGTCGATCACCCGGCCGGTGGCCGGGTCCAGGCCGCCCCAGAGGCTGAGCGGCTCGGCCAGGACGAGGGCCGGGCCGACCGCCCGGCCGGCGACGAGCGTGCGCCCGACGGTCAGCTCCACAGCCCCTCGTCCCGCCACACCCGGCCCAGCAGCGCCGACCGGACGCACTCCTCGAGGCTCCCGAAGACCACCTCGACCCCGAGGTTGCCGGGCGCGTACCAGGCCCACTTCGCCGAGTCCGTCATCACCGCGCCGTCGGGGTTCCGGATGATCGGCGTGAGGTACGTGCAGGTGTCGGTCACCACCTGCACCCCGGCCGCGGCCAGGGCCCGGGCCGTGCCCCGCCGCTCCGCCTCCCGGAGGACCGCCCGCGAGGTGTGGACGTAGAACTCGACGGCCACCCGGGCCCCGGACAGCAGCCGGGCCAGCCGGTCGAGCTCGGCGGCCGAGGCGTGCGGGGTCCCCACCGCCACGGCGGCCAGCTCGGTGCGGTCGGTCGTGGTGAGCTCCTCGCGGGCCGCCCGGAGCACGTCGGCCGTGACCGCCACCTCCGGGACGGCGCGGCCCCCCGTCGCCGCCTCGAGCGTCGGCGCCTCGGGCGTGACGCCCACGGCGTGGAACATGGCCACGGCGCCGGAGGAGGCGGCGGCCGCCCCCAGGGCCTTCAGGCGGTCCTCGGACGTGCCCGGGGGGAGGCCCACGATGGCCGGGACCCGGGTGCCCGCCTCCCGCCCCACCACGTGGCCGAGCACCGGGTAGCAGGCGTCCTCGTCCAGGAGGCGGCGGGGGACCCCCTCCAGCCGCAGCACGAGCCCCGCCCGCCGGCCCTCGTCGGTGTGGAGGCCGACGAAGGGGGCCCGGCCGGTGATCGCCGCGCAGATGTCGAGGAAGTCGCCGTAGCGCTCGGTGCGGGCCCCGAGCACGGAGTTGGCGAAGACGATGGCGTTCGACTCGGCCCACGCCACCTGCTGGCCGGGCCCGGGACGGGCCTCCGGGAGCTGGTAGGGGGCGCAGGTCCAGGTGGGCCGGCAGCCCATCGCCTCGTACAGCTCCATCAGCCGACGGGCGGCCGCCGCCGTGTCGGGGTCGGTGCGGACCAGCCCGGGGTGCAGCAGGTCGAGCGCCCCCACGTTCAGCGTCGTCGGCACGGCCACCGCGGCTCCCTCCGCCGCCAGGCGCTCCGCGAAGTCGAGGCCGGCGGGCCCGTGGTACAGGCAGCCGTCCACGTGGGCGGCGGAGATCTCCACGAACCGCGGCGCGTCGAGCGCCGCCGCCACCTGGAGCAGGATGCGCATCGCGGTCCGGGCGGCCGGCCCCCGGTCGCCGGCCAGCATGGCCCGTTCGTCGTCGGTGAGGGCGGGCTCGCTCACCCCAGCCGCTCCAGGTCGGCCGGCGTGTCGACGTCGGGGGGCAGGGCCGCGTCCACCGGGACCTCCTCCACCAGGTCGGGGCGGCGGGCCATCAGCTCCCGGGCCCCGGTGTCGCCCCGGAGCCCCCGGGCCTCGTCCCAGGTGGCCCGGGCCAGGAGCGCGGGCCCCGGCCCGTCCCGGAACCGGAGCCGGACGATCGGGGCGCCAGACCGCCGCCAGGCGTCCACCAGCGCCCGCACGTGGGCCGCGGTGATCCCCGGCTGGTCGGCGAGGAGCACGACGGCCCCCCGGCTCGCCGGGTGGCAGGCGTCGAGGCCGGCGGCGAGCGACGTGGCCATCCCCTCCGCGTGGCGGGGGTTCAGCACCACCCGGGCCCCGGGGGGGAGGGAGAGCGCCGCCCGCACCCGTTCGGCGTCGTGGCCCACGACCACCACCACCTCGTCGAGCCCCGCCCCGGCCGCGGCATCCACCGCGTGCTGGACGAGCGGCTTGCCGCCCACCGGGTGGAGCTGCTTCGTGCCGCCGAACCGCGTGCCCGCCCCGGCGGCG
>DATLZP010000071.1:0-6946 GCA_035573935.1 Actinomycetota bacterium | reverse complement strand
CCCCGCCGGCGGTGATGCCGTGGCTGCTGCGCTGGCTCCTGTTCCGGCTGGAGTTCGGGGCCGGGCTGATCAAGATCCGGGGCGATCGCTGCTGGCGGGACCTGACCTGCCTCTTCTACCACCACGAGACCCAGCCCATGCTGAACCCCCTGTCGTGGTACTTCCACCGCCTGCCGCGCTGGGTCCACCGGCTCGAGGTGGCGGGCAACCACGTCCTCCAGCTGGTCGTCCCGTTCGGCCTGTTCGCCCCGCAGCCCGTCGCCGCCGCGGCCGGGCTGGCCACGCTGCTCCACCAGTCGTGGCTGATCCTGTCCGGCAACTTCTCCTGGCTCAACTGGATGGCGGTGACCCTCGCCGTGTGGGCCTTCACCGACGGGCAGCTCGACGCCCTCCCGCCGCTCCGCGATCTGGAGCCGTCGACGCTGGCACCCTCCCCGGGATGGTTCCAGGCGGCGGCGCTCGCCTACGCCGCCCTGGTCGCGGTCCTCTCGTGGTTCCCCGTGCGGAACATGCTCTCCCGGCGCCAGCTGATGAACTACAGCTTCAACCCGCTGCACCTGGTGAACACGTACGGGGCGTTCGGGAGCATCACCCGGGAGCGCTACGAGATCGCGATCGAGGGGACGGCCGACGACCGGGTCGGTCCCTCGACCGCGTGGCGCGAGTACGGCTTCAAGGGGAAGCCGGACGATCCGCGCCGCCGGCCCCCCCAGGTCGCGCCCTACCACCTCCGGTTGGACTGGCTGATGTGGTTCGCGGCGATGGGATCGCCCCTCGCGCACCCCTGGCTCATCGTGCTCTGCGAGCGCCTGCTGGAGGGCGACGGTCCGACCCTGAAGCTGTTGCGCCGCAACCCCTTCCAGGGCCGCCGGCCGCGGTTCGTCCGGGCCAGCCTCTACCGCTACCGGTTCACCACGCGGGCCGAGCGGCGGGCGACCGGGGCCTGGTGGGTCCGGACGTACGTGGGGGAGTACCTGCCGCCGATGCGGTTGGAGCCCCGCGCGGAGGCCCGCCCGGGGACCTGATCAGCGGGCCCACGGGTCGAACTCGACCTCCAGGGGCTCCTGCGGCGGCCGGAGGCCCTCCGGCACGTGGCGGAGGTTCACCCGGATCCGGGTCCAGGTCGTGTGCCGCCCCCGCATCGAGTCCACCAGCACGTCGGCCGGCTCGAGGTGGGGGACGACCTCGGGGTGGCGGGCCTTCCAGCGCTCCAGCCCCTCCAGCGCCTCCTCCCGCGTCGCGGCCCGGGCGATCTCGACGAGCGGCATCCGGCTCCGCCGCCGACGGGAGGGCTGCACGCGCGGCGGCTCGCCGGGCTGCTTCTCGTAGTGCGGCGGCCAGGGGGCGTCCGGGAGTCCCGCCTCCTCGTCGCGGACCGCCATCTCCAGGAGCGGCTGGATCGAGCCCGGGGCCTCGTCGATCCCCTCCCAGGGGTCGCCCTCCCGGGCGAACCGCTCCGGCACGGTCCGGATCGTGAAGCGCTCGGGCTCGCAGCCGGGGACCTCCTCCCATCGGAGCGGGGTGGAGACCCGGGCGTCCGGGGTGGGACGCACGGAGTAGGCGGAGGCCGTGGTGCGGTCCTTCGCGTTCTGGTTGTAGTCGAGGAACACGCCGTGTCGCTCCTCCTTCCACCACCGGCTCGTGGCCAGGTCGGGGGCCCGCCGCTCGACCTCCCGGGCCAGGGCCAGGGCGGCCCGACGGACGTCGGCGAAGCCCCACCGGGGCTGGATCCGGCACGTCACGTGGAAGCCGCGGGAACCGGAGGTCTTCGGCCAGCCCCGGAGCCCGAGCTCCTCGAGGACGGCCCGGGTCCGGAGGGCCACCTCCCGGACCTGGGACCAGGGCACCCCGGGGACGGGGTCGAGGTCCACCCGGAGCTCGTCGGGGTGATCGAGGTCCTCCGCCCGGACCGGGTGGGGGTGCAGGTCGATGCAGCCCAGGTTCACCACCCAGGCCAGCTGCGCCGCGTCCCGGACCACGATCTCGTCGGCCGTCCGCCCCGAGGGGAACGAGAGCCGGACCGTCTCCACCCACCCGGGCCGGGAGCGCGGCGCCCGCTTCTGGTAGAAGAACTCCCCCTCCACGCCGTCGGGGTACCGCTTCAGCGCCATCGGCCGGCCCGCCACCGCCCGAAGGACCCCGTCGGCGACGGCCAGGTAGTAGCGGACGAGGTCGCGCTTGGTCACGCCCAGGGCCGGGAAGAAGACCTTGTCCGGGTTCGTCACCGCGACCTCGCGCCCGGCGACCTCCAGGAGCTCACGGCGGGTGGGCATCCCGCACACCTTAGCCGGGCCCGCCCCCGGGATGCCGTTCCGCGCCACCGTGGCCCACCGGCCGGGCGCTCTGCGAGGATGCGGGGCGTGCTCCTGGAGGAGCTGGTCTCGGTCTCGAGCGCCGTGGCCGGCACGTCGGCCCGCCGAGCCAAGGTGGCGCTCTTGGCCGACGCCCTCCGCCGGCTGCGCCCGGAGGAGGTGCCGGTCGCGGTGGCCTACCTCTCGGGCGAGATCCCCGGAGGGACGGTCGGCGTGGGGTGGGCGTCCCTCCGGGACCCGCCGCCCCCCGCCCCCCGGCCCTCCCTCGAGCTCCGCGACGTCCAGGCGTCCCTGGAGCGGATCCGGGGCGCCGCGGGGAGGGGGTCGCAGGCCGCCCGGCGACAGGCGCTCCACGACCTCCTGGGCAGGGCCACCCAGGCCGAGCGGCGGTTCCTGGTCGGCCTCCTGCTCGGGGAGATCAGGCAGGGCGCCCTGGAGGGGGTGATGGTGGAGGCGGTGGCCGCCGCGGCCGGCCTGCCGGCGGGGGAGGTCCGGCGGGCCCTGATGCTGGCCGGGGAGCTGGGGGCCGTGGCCGGCGCCGCCCTGGCCCCCGGCGGGGCCGGCCTGACGCCGTTCCGGCTGGTCCCCCTGCGGCCGGTGAAGCCGATGCTGGCCCAGACCGCGGAGGACCTGGAGGACGCCCTGGGCCGGGCCTCCCCGGCCGCCGTCGAGTGGAAGCTCGACGGGGCCCGGCTCCAGGTGCACCGGGACGGGGGGGAGATCCGAGCCTTCACCCGGACCCTGGCCGACGTCTCCTCCCGGGTCCCCGAGATCGTCCGGGCCGTGGCCGGGCTCCCGGTCCGAAGCGTGGTCCTGGACGGGGAGGCCATCGCCCTCCGCCCCGACGGGCGGCCCCGGCCGTTCCAGGAGACGATGCGCCGCTTCGGGAGCCGGCTGGACGTCGATCGCCTAGCGGACGCCCTCCCCCTCACGGTGGCCTTCTTCGATTGCCTCCACCTCGACGGGGAGGACCTGATCGACCGACCGCTCCGGGAGCGCTCCGTGGCCCTGGCGGAGCGCGTACCGGGGGAGCTCAGGGTGCCGCGGCGCGAGGCTGCCGGACCGGAGGCCGCACGGGCGGTGCTCGAGGAGGCCCTGGCCCGGGGCCACGAGGGCGTGATGGTGAAGGCCTTGGGCTCCCCCTACGAGGCCGGCCGGCGGGGAGCGGCGTGGCTCAAGGTGAAACGGGCCCGCACGCTCGACCTGGTGGTCCTGGCGGCGGAGTGGGGGCACGGCCGGCGGCGGGGGTGGCTGTCGAACCTCCACCTGGGGGCCCGCGACCCCCGGACCGGCGGGTTCGTGATGCTCGGCAAGACGTTCAAGGGGCTCACCGACGAGATGCTCCGGTGGCAGACGGACGAGCTGCTGCGCCGGGCGACGGCCCGGGAGGGCATCACGGTCCACGTCCGGCCGGAGCTCGTGGTGGAGGTGGCCTACGACGGGGTCCAGGCCAGCCCCCGCTACCCGGGCGGGGTGGCCCTCCGGTTCGCCCGGGTGAAGGGCTACCGCCCGGACAAGCGCCCGGAGGAGGCCGACACGATCGATGCGGTCCGCGCCGTCCTGGGGCCCGGCCCCTGAGCACCGGGGGCGCCCGAGAGGCTATGCTCGGCCCGCCCGTGACCCGACCCGCGGACCTCGCGCTCGTGAACGCCGCCGTGTACACGGTGGACGCCGCCCGCCGCTGGGCGCGCGGCCTCGCCGTCCGGGAGGGGCGGATCGTCGCGGTGGGGACCGATCGGGACGTCGAGGACCTGGTCGGTCCCGGCACCGAGGTGCTCGATCTCGGGGGGCGTACGGTCCTCCCCGGGTTCCAGGACGCCCACGTCCACCCGCCCCCCGGGGGCCTGGAGATGTTGCAGTGCAACCTCTCCGACGCCCACTCGCTCGAGGAGTACCGGCGGATCGTGGCCGCCTACGCCGCGGCCCACCCCGACGAAGCGTGGATCCTGGGGGGCGGCTGGTCGATGGACCTCTTCCCCGGGGGGAACCCTCCGAAGGAGGAGCTCGACGCGCTGGTCCCGGACCGACCGGCGTTCCTCTCCTCCCGGGACGGGCACAGCGCCTGGGTGAACTCGCGGGCCCTCGAGCTGGCCGGCGTGACGGCCGGGACGCCCGACCCCCCGGACGGGCGGATCGAGCGCGACGCCCGCGGCGAGCCCATGGGGACGCTGCACGAGGGCGCGATGGAGCTCGTGGGCGAGCTCGCGCCGCCCACGACGCCGGAGCGGTGGGAGGAGGCCCTCCGCGTGGCCCAGGCCTCCCTGCACGCGCTCGGGATCACGGCCTGGCAGGACGCCATCGTGGGGGGGAGCTACGACACGTTCGACGCGTACGTCCGGGCCGCCGCCGACGGCTCGCTCACGGCCCGGGTCGTGGGGGCGCTCTGGTGGGACCGACACCGGGGCGAGGAGCAGATCGACGAGCTGCTCGCTCGAAGGGAGCGGGCCGGCGACGGACGGTTCCGGGCCACGACGGTGAAGATCATGCAGGACGGGGTGATCGAGAACGGGACGGCGGCGGTGCTCGCCCCGTACCTCGACGCCGAGGGGCGCCCCACCGCCAACCGGGGGAAGAGCTTCGTGGACCCCGAGGCGTTGAAGGCCGTCGTCACCCGGCTCGACGGGCTGGGGTTCCAGGTCCACTTCCACGCGATCGGGGAGCGGGCGGTGCGGGAGTGCCTGGACGCGGTGGAGGCGGCCCGGCGGGCGAACGGCCCGAACGATCTCCGCCACCACATCGCCCACATCCAGATCGTCCACCCGGACGACCTCCCCCGGTTCCGGGAGCTCGGCGTCGTGGCCAACGGCCAGCCGCTCTGGGCGATGCACGAGCCGCAGATGCGGGACCTCACGATCCCGTTCATCGGGCCGGAGCGCACCCGCTGGCAGTACCCGTTCGGCTCGCTGGTCCGATCCGGGGCCATGCTCGCCTTCGGCAGCGACTGGTCGGTGTCGAGCCCCGACCCGCTGTGGGAGATGCACGTCGCGGTGAACCGGCTGCCGCCGCCCGGCTACCCGTACGGTGAGCCCACCGAGGAGGCGTTCCTGCCCGAGGAGCGGATCGACCTCCCGACCGCGATCCACGCCTTCACGATGGGCTCCGCCTTCGTGAACCACCTGGACCGAGAGACCGGGTCGATCGAGGTCGGCAAGCTGGCCGACCTCGTCGTGCTGGACCGGGACCTGTTCGCCCACCCGCCGTCCGCGATCGGGGAGGCGCGGGTCCTGCTCACGCTGGTCGATGGGCGTCCGGTCTTCCGCGACCCCTCTCTGTGAGCGGCGTCCGGGTCGGCGACCGCCGGTCGGGGCCGGTCCTCGGCAGCGGGTCCCGCGGTTGCTAGACTCAGCGCCGGCGTTTGACTCACCGTTCAAACCGGACCGCCGCAGGAGGTGCCACCGCCGTGAGCCGGCCGACCGCCGCCCCCATCGCTCCGGAGCGCCTGGCCCCGGTGCTCGCGCCGACGCTCGCCGAGAGCCGGACCCTGCCCCCGGAGGCCTACACCGCTCCCGAGGTCCTGGCTTGGGAGCGGGAGCACCTGTTCGAGGGGACATGGGTGTGCCTGGGGCGGGCGGAGGCCCTCGGCGAGCCGGGCGACCAGGCGGCGTTCCGGATCGGACGGGAGGGCGTGCTCCTGGTGCGGGGGGAGGATGGAGCGCTCCGGGGCTTCTACAACGTCTGCCGGCACCGGGGCCACGAGCTCCTGCCCTGCGGGGAGGCCCGGAGGCTAAGGGTGATCCGCTGCCCCTACCACGCCTGGACCTACGCCCTCGACGGGCGCCTGGCCGGGGCCCCCCGCTTCTCGGAGGTCCCGGGCTTCGACCGGGCCGACCACCCGCTCGTCCCGGTCCGGGTGGCGGAGTGGCAGGGGTTCGTGTTCGCGAACGCCTCCGGCGACGCGCCGGCGCTCACGGAGTGGCTGGGGAACCTCGATCGGCTCGTCGCGCCGTGGGAGCCGGGCCGGCTGACCGTGGCCGCCTCGCACACGTACGCGGTGCGGGCCAACTGGAAGGTGATCGTCGAGAACTACCACGAGTGCTACCACTGCTCCTCGATCCACCCCGCGCTCTGCCGGGTGTCCCCGCCGGACAGCGGCGAGAACCACCCCCACACCGGCCGCTGGGTGGGGGGCTCGATGGAGCTCGTGGACCACGCCGAGACGATGTCGCTCACCGGACGGAGCGACGGGGTCCGACTCCGCGGGCTCTCGGATCGGCAGGCCCGGGAGGTCTGGTACCACGGCCTGTTCCCGAACCTCCTGCTCAGCCTGCACCCCGACTACGTGATGTTCCACCGGCTCGACCCGGTGGCCCCGGACGAGACGACGGTGGAGTGCGCCTGGCTCTTCCCGCCGGAGGCCCGGGAGCGCCCGGCGTTCGATCCGACCTACGCCGTGGAGTTCTGGGACCTCACGAACCGCGAGGACTGGGCGGCCTGCGAGTCCGTCCAGCGGGGCCTGGCCTCCCGCGGCGCCCGGCAGGGGCCGTTCGGCCGGATGGAGGACGAGGTGGCCCTGTTCCAGAAGATGGTCGCCCGGGCCTACCTGGAGGGGACCGTCCCGGTGCCGCCGCCGCTCCGGGAGGTGGAGCCGGCCTGAGGCCGGCCGGACGGAGGCGGCGAGGAGGGAGCCGATGCCC
>DATLZP010000070.1:0-3363 GCA_035573935.1 Actinomycetota bacterium | reverse complement strand
GACCGCCAGGGCCGGGTCCTGGCCCGCCCCGCCCGGGCCTCCCGGAAGGACCTCCGGGACGCCGTGGTGGCCGCGCGGGCGGCGTTCCCCGGGTGGTGGGAACGGACCGCCTCCAACCGCGGCCAGGTCCTGTACCGGGTCGCCGAGCTGATGGAGGGGCGGCGGGCCCAGTTCGAGGAGGAGGTCGGCGCCTCGGCGTCCCCGGATCCCGAGCGCGAGGTGAGCGCCGCCATCGACCGGTGGGTGTGGTACGCGGGCTGGTCGGACAAGCTCCACCACGTCCTGGGGACCGTGAACCCCGTGGCCGGGCCCTACTTCGACTTCACGATCCCCGAGCCCACGGGCGTCGTGGGGATCGTGGCCCCCGAGGAGCCCCCGCTCCTCGGCCTGGTCTCGCGCCTCGCCCCGGCGATCGTCTCGGGGAACACCGCGGTGGTGCTGGCGAGCGAGCGGTGGCCGCTCCCCGCGGTCACGCTCTCCGAGGTCCTGGCCACCTCGGACGTGCCGGGCGGGGTGGTGAACGTCCTCACCGGGCTCAAGGCCGAGCTGGTGCCGTGGCTCGCCTCCCACATGGACGTGAACGCGATCGACGTCACGGGGGTCCCGGACGAGCTCCGGGGGGAGGCCGAGCGCCTGGCCGCCGACAACGTGAAGCGGGTCGTCCGGTGGGAGGCGGCCGACCCCTTCGCCCCCGCCGCCCAGAGCCCCTACGAGATCGCCGCGTTCATGGAGATGAAGACGGTCTGGCACCCGATGGGGGCCTGAGCGAGCGCTCCCATCGTGGACGGATGGCCCGAACGGCGTCCGTCACTCATTCGCCACGGTGCGCGAGTGCCTCGGCAGCCTGGGCTCGCAGCGCGGCGAGGGAGGGGGGCGATGCGTCGGCGAGCACGCGTCCCGCGGTGTCCACGAGTTCGATGCGGGACACCGACACCTGAGGGTCGCCGGCCGCGACGAACAGCCAGACCCCGGCCTTCACCTGAATCGAGTTCCAGCTCCCGTCCTCCATCGTGAGGATGACCCGCGTGGCACCCGGGGCCGCCTCACCGTAGTGGACGTCGTACCGGCGTCCGTCGACCTCGATGCCGCCGAGCGACAGACGGAACGGCTCCGCGGTGCCGCATCCGCCCTGAGGCCCGACGATCTGACCTGTGCCGTCGGCCACCCACACGTCCAAGCACGGTCCGTGCGGGCTCTCGTAGCTCACGAGCGACCACTCCAGCCCATCGACCATCACGCGCTCGTCGACCTGCAAGGTCCCGGGCGTGGGTCGAACACCCGCTTCCAGCCGTGGCTCACTCCCCCTGCGTGGATATCCGACTTCGCTTCCGCGCGAACCGGGGGGCCAGGCGGGGCGGATGTCGAGGGAGACGAACATCCCGGCCACGATCGCTGCCAACCCGACCACGATGGCCACCACCCCGACCGGTCGCCCTCGCATGGTCCGTCCCTTGGCTCGGCGGTCGACGCGATCATCCTCTGTCCGTCTCTCCCTCTGTCGACCCCGGATCTCTGTCAGATCCCCGATCTCGTTCGGGATCGAACGGGATGTAGGGCGCCTGCTCACGATCACCAGGGGATCCGCCCCAGCCGCTTGAGCTCCTCTTCCAAGCCTCTCCGGTCGCGTGGCCGCCCCGACCCGGAACACCGCCTGTGCGATCACGATCGCCTGCGTGCACGGCGCGGAGCGTCCCGGCGCATCGCGGAGCCGTACCTCGGGCAGGTCGCGGTCCGCACGTTGGCCGACCATGCCGTGATCGTGGCGGTGGCATGGGATGCGCGATGGGCACGGCGGGATCGCGGCTCTCCGGCGAGTTTCTCCTGGCGGCGCGGGACACGACCACGGGACCGGTGCCGTACCCCGTCGACGGCGACCGGCTCGCGATCACGATCGCGGTGCCAGGTGGCACGAGCGTCGAGCTCGTCTGCCGCGCCCATGACCCCGACGGGGGGAGGCGGAGCGCCCGGCGGCGGAGGACCTGAAGCGGGTCGTCCGATGGGAGGCCACTGATCCGTTCGCCCCGCCGCCCAGGGCCCCTACGAGATCGCCGCGTTCATGGGGATGAAGACGGTCTGGCCACTCCTGTCCCGAGCGCACCGGCGGTCCGGACTTGACTCTCTCTCTCTCTCTCTACCATCCGCGCAACTTCGGCCTCTCCGAGAGGGGGTGGAGGGGCATGAGGCGGCGGATGGTGGGGAGCGGCTTCGCGATCCTTTCGCTCATCGCAGGGCTCACCGTCGGCGTGGGTGGCCAAGCGCCGGCAGGGGCGAGCACCGCAGGAACGTCCACGACCTGCCCTTCGACCAGGTCCATGGAGGTCGTGGGGGACCTTGGGCGGGCCCTGTGCGCCACCGCGGCCACGGCCATCGGGACGCAGGAGACGGCCCGGGGCGCCGTCGCGGCGCCCCGGCTCGCCTCCGGTGCCGGGTGCCGCCGCGTGACCCGGGCAGCGGCGAGGTGGCCCGGGACGACGCGGGCGCGATCTCGGGCGCCGGGGCCGGGATCACGGTGACCGACCGGGACGAGGCCAACTGCGACACGCTGGTGTCGGCGGACGCTTCGGGCGGGCACGTGACCCTGTACTTCCCTCGGGGCTCGTTGGTGCTGAACTTCCCCTCGGACCCGGGCTACGACCCGGCCCTCCCCATCGGGATCCTGACCACCGGACCGGGCCTCGAGCTCCCGGCCCTCGGCGCCGTCGCCCGGCCGACCCCCCGCGAGGGACGGGACGCCGGCCCGTCGCCGCTGCTGTCGACGACCGGGCTCACGCTCCTCGCGACCCACGTCCTCGAGGTCGCGAGCAACAGCACGAACCAGAACACGAACGACCACGCCTACGCGGCCGCCTCGTTCAAGTTCTACAAGCCCTCCCAGCGCGACTCCGACCCCACGTACGACTACCGGGAGCTGTACGGGACCGGCTCGGCCAAGGGAGGGAACTTCTTCCACCAGCTCAAGGAGGCGCGACTCAGGAACCGGCTCGTGTCGCCCCCGTCGGGCCAGGCCTTCGTGGAGTGGAAGCCAACGGAGACGACCCAGCCGAGTGGCAGCCAAAGCATCACGGTGACGCTCACGTCCGTCGCCCCGGGGGTGCAGGCGTCGGTGAGTCATACGTTCACGATCCGTCCGCAGAGCTACGGCCCGCTCTACATCGATCCGAACACCCGCTTCGACTTCGGCTGGACCCACCAGGGCGGCATGGGCTGCTGCGACTACGTTGGGCTCGGGGGCGGATCCGAGTTCCGCTACAAGCCGGCTGTTGATTGACACCTAAGGTCCCCAGAGATTGCCACCGGAACTCCCCACCCCGGGGACTGGGGCTGTTGCTCACATCCATGTGATTCAGAGGAGGGACCTCCGCC
>DATLZP010000069.1:0-7646 GCA_035573935.1 Actinomycetota bacterium | reverse complement strand
CCGCTCCCTGCCCTCCGCCACGGACCGGGGGGTCGAGGCGAGGAGCACCGCGTGGGTCACCTGCTCCAGGTGGCGGAGCGCGATCCGGAGGTTCCCGTAGCGGTCGAACGTGACCTCGCCCTGCTCGGTGACCTTGAACCGCCCGTCGATGGAGCCCGGGGCCTGGCCCAGGATGGCCCGGTTCGTGGGCCCGCCGCCTCGCCCCAGGGCCCCGCCGCGGCCGTGGAACAGCGTGAGGCGGAGGCCGTGCCGCTCGGCCCAGGCCACGAGGTCCCGCTGGGCCCGGTAGAGCGCGACGTTCGCCGCCAGGAACCCGGCGTCCTTCGAGGAGTCGGAGTAGCCGAGCATCACCTCGAGCCGCCCGGCGCCCGAAAGGAGCCGGCGGGCCCCGGGGAGCCGGGCGTAGGCCTCCAGGACGCGGGAGGCCCGGGCGAGGTGGGCCCGGGTCTCGAACAGCGGCACGACGTCCAGGGCCAGGCCGTCGGGGACGGCCAGACGAGCCAGGGCCCGGACCCCGGCCAGGTCGGCGGGGGAGCGGGTGAAGGAGACGATGAACCGGCGGCAGGCCTCCGGGCCGAAGCGGCGCTGGAGGGCGGCCATGGCCCGGAACGTGGCCAGGGTCTCCCGGGCGAGCGGCGAGGGCCGGCGGGGCCGGGCCCCCCACCCCCGCTCCGCCAGCCGGTCGAGGGCCGCGGCGTCTCCGGCCGACCCCGGGGCGAGCTCCTCCAGGACCCGGGCCAGCGTCGCGGCGTCCTGGCGGACCTCGAGCGAGGCGAGGTGGAAGCCGAACGTCTCCGCCTGCCACAGCAGGTGCTGGAGCTCGCCGAAGGCCAGGCGGGGGGCGCGGGCGGCGAGCGAGGCCTGGATCGTGCGGAGGTCCCGGACGAAGCCCTCGGCCTCCCGGTACCCCCGACGGTCGCCCAGGCGGCGGAGACGGAGCCGCTCCGCGCAGACCGCGAGGGCGGCTCGGTGCGGCGCGTCCGGCACCTTCCGGGCCTCCTCGGCGGCGGGCTCGGGGAGGAGCCGCCGCTGGGCCCGGAGGAGGGCCCGGAGGTCGGCCGAGGGGGGCACGTTCCGCTCCGACGCCGACAGCTCCCGGGCGATCCGGCGGGCGGCGTTCTCCAGCCCCCGCAGGACGTGGTCGGCTTGGATGGCCAGGGCCCGCTCCGTGACCTCCGCGGTCACCTCCGGGTTCCCGTCCCGGTCGCCCCCCACCCAGCTCCCGTACCGGAGGAACGGTCGGAGCGCGGGGGGCCGGGCCCCGGCCTGGCCCGGGCCGAGCGCCGCGTCGAGCTCCCGGTAGAGCATCGGCACGACCCGGAAGATCGTCTGGTCGAACAGCGCCATCACCGCCCGGACCTCGTCGAGCGGCGTGGGCCGGGACCGGCGGAGCTGATCGATCGCGTAGAGCGCGGCCACCTCCTCCCGGAGGCGGCGGTGGACGTCCGCCTCCTCCGACGCGGAGAGGCGGGGGTCGTCCAGCCGCTCGAGCTGGGCGGCGATCCGCCAGAGCGTCTCCACGACCGAGCGGCGGCGGGCCTCCGTGGGGTGGGCGGTGAGGACCAGGCCGATCTCCAGCCGGTCGAGGAGCTCGGCCAGGACCTCCCGCCCCTCCCGCCGGCGGACGGCCCGGACGGCCTCGGCCACCGACTCCGGCACCGGCCGCGGCCCCCGCCCCGCCTCCCGGAGGGCCCGGACCCGGTGGTGCTCCTCGGCCAGGTTCACGAGCTGGAAGTAGACGGTGAAGGCCCGGGCCACCTCCTCCGCCCGCCCCGGCGGGAAGCCGGCCGCGATCCGCTCCACCGCCCGGCGGCGGGCCTCGGTGGGGTCGGCCCGCAGCCCGATCGTGGCCCGGCGGAGCCGCTCCACGTCGCGGAGGAGGTCCGGCCCGCCGTGCTCCCGGAGGATCTGGCCCAGGATCCGGCCCAGCAGCCGGACCTCGCGCCGCAGCGGGGCCGGCACGTCGCGGGCCTCGGCCCGGCCCCGTCCCGTCCCCGCTGCCATGGGCGCAGTCTAGGATGAGGCATGGCCGCGACCCCGACCCCGTTCCTCCCGGGTCCCGGCATCGAGGCCATCCGGGCCGCGCCCAAGGTCCTCCTCCACGACCACCTCGACGGCGGCCTCCGGCCGGCCACCGTGATCGAGCTGGCGGCGGAGGCCGGGTACCGGGGCCTGCCCACGACCGACCCCGACGCCCTGGCCGCCTGGTTCCGGGAGGGCGCCGACCGCAAGAGCCTGGAGCGCTACCTGGAGGGGTTCCGCCACACGGTGGCGGTGATGCAGACGAAGGACGCGCTGCAGCGGGTGGCCGCCGAGTGCGCCGAGGACCTCGCCGCCGACAACGTCGTCTACGCGGAGGTCCGCACGGCGCCCGAGCTCCACACGGCGGGGGGCCTCACGCTGGACGAGGTGGTGGCGGCGATCCTGGACGGGCTGCGGATGGGGAGCGCCGACCGGGGGATCACGATCGGCTTCCTGGTCACGGCGATGCGGCAGGGGAACCGCTCGCTCGAGATCGCCGAGCTCGCCGTCCGCCACCGCGACGAGGGGGTGGTGGGCTTCGACATCGCGGGGCCCGAGGCCGGCTACCCGCCCCGGCTCCACCTCGACGCGTTCCGGCTGATCGCCCGGGAGAACTTCCACTTCACGATCCACGCCGGGGAGGGCTTCGGGCTGCCGTCGATCTGGGAGGCCCTCCAGATCTGCGGGGCGGAGCGGCTGGGCCACGGGGTGCGGATCGTTGACGACATCGCGATCCGCCCAGACGGCCGGCCGTCGCTGGGGCGGCTGGCGAGCTACGTCCGGGACCGCCGGGTCCCCCTCGAGATGTGCCCCACCTCGAACGTCCACACCGGCGCCAGCCCCTCGATCGAGGAGCACCCGATCGACCTGCTCCGCCGGCTCCGCTTCCGGGTCACGGTGAACACCGACAACCGGCTGATGAGCGGGGTCACGCTCTCGGAGGAGTTCGATCGCCTCATCCGAGCCTTCGGGTTCGGCCTGGACGAGATGGAGTGGCTCACGCTGAACGCGATCAAGAGCGCGTTCCTGCCGTTCGACGGGCGCCTGCGGATCATCAACGAGCTGATCAAGCCGGGGTACGCTCGCCTGCGGGCCGCGGCCGCCGCCGCCGACCTCACCCCGACCTGACCGGCCCGGCCGGTTCGCGTCCCGCCCGGACGCGTCGCAAAGTCAGCCCCGGCCATGGACATGTTGCGGCCGCAGGGGCTAGAGGAGACCCTGGAGCTGGAAGCGCGCACGTCCCAAGGCCATGCCGATCGCCGGCGGGACCGACGTGAGGGTCAAGCCAGGCTGCCTGGGCCGGGACGACCTGGGCCGCCTCGAACCGCGCCCTCCGGGCGGAGCTGGTCGCGCTCCGGGAGTGGCGGCGGGACCTGGCCCGTCGCGCCCGCCGCCGGTGGGGGTGAGAAGAAGGCGGCCGATGCCGCCCTGTGATTGCCCGTGGTCCGGGGACCTACTCTGCCCGTCAAGGAATGTTCGAGTCCCTCGCGAGAGTGACTCTAGAGCTGGACTCTTCCCGGGCCCCCTTGTGCAGTTCCGTGCGACGAAAGGCTCTGCGGGCGTGTAACCCCGTCGGATGGCCACAGCCACGCGCGCCGATAAGGTACAGATAAGTCGCGGTGGAGCAATTGGCGTGGTGAAGCACACACAAGGGATTCTGTTTCGCTTAGCCACGGGCTGTCCTTAGCCGCGGTGATGACGTCAGGACATACAAGCATGATACTAGAATGATATGCAAAGAACCGCAGCCCACTCAGGAGGTGAGTAGTGACCGAAGAGAAGCTCCTGAGAAGTATCGATGCCAAGCTCGCTGCGTTGTTGGCCTTGGAGCTGGACACCCGGCTTAGGGGAGATCCACGCACGCGGGCCAAGCCGCGCGCACTGGACAGACTGCTGGTGGACGCGGGACTTGAGGCTGCGGAGATTGCACGCCTTGTCGGAAAGAGCCCGGCCGCAGTGAGGAAGGCGCTCACGCGGAACACATCCCGCACTCGCAAGCCAACTGAGAAGAACAGGAGCGGCCGCCAGGCAAGAGCTCAGAAGCGTCGAGGGAGGCGATAAGGAATGGTCTCTCGCCGAGCAGTAGGGCGGAAGGCGCTTGACCCGACTGAGGAGCTGGTGCGTCTTGTGGCTCTTCAGGTTCGTCTGCAGTTGGGCAATCAGAGCCAGGCTATCGTGGAGATGGCTCGCGCGGGGTTGGGAGCGGCACGCATCGCCGAGCTCCTTGGGACAACCCCGAACACCGTGAATGTCGCCCTGAATAGGGCTAAGCGTGGTTCGCGTGAGGGCAGTAGCTGATGCCTCTCCTGGTAACCGACTCAAGATCGAATGCCAATGAGCAAATTGTGCACGCCGCCGAGGTAATCGGTCGTGGCAGGCAGAAGGCCAAGGTCTTCGAGGTTGTTTCCAGCGGCCGAGCACGCGTCAAGACGGTCTCCGATGTCGTGGAGAAGACGGGCATTCCGAGACAACAGGTCCTGAATGCCGCCAAACAGCTGGTCGACAACCAACTCATCCACCCGACAAGGAAGAACGGAGAACTCGCATACGAGAAGGACGCCTTCTACTCAAGGCACAAGAAGCGGATCCTCAAGTTGGCCGCCGACCCCCGGGAGCGCCAGCGTGTCCCTACCAAAAGGAATCCAGCGGGCGCCAGCCCGACCGTGATCATCCGAGTCCCAAGGCGTCTCGCGAAGGCGCACTATGTCACGGTCGACGAGGTCGACTCGTTCTCTGGAGTTGCGGGTGTGAGGCATGTGCCCAAACCCGTTCCGCTCTCGGAGCGACGATTCAAAGAGGGCATGCAGGCAATCTTGGGTGAGAGCGGCCGCTTTGAAGATTGGGGCGGCGAGAGCAACGACTTGTGGACGACTCGTGTTCGGCTTCATGGCAGGAGGCGCCGAGCAGCCTTCGGATTCAAGGGCGGAGGTACTAGGGGCAAACTGGTTCCGGGGAAGATGGGAAAGAACGGTGATCAAATCCAGCGTCTCTTCAGGAGCCCTGCCGATGTCTTCTTCGTCCAGTACTGGGACCAGATTGACGAGAGCGTCGTGGAGCAGATGCAGACATTCGCCACGGCGAAGTCCTATGCTGAGGGTCGTGACATTTGGTTTGGCGTGATTGACGGGGCCGACTCCCAAAGACTGATTGAGGCCTATGCCCGATACTTTCGTCGAGGCACACGAAGAATCTGACGGGCACCGGGAACGGTTCGTCGAAGTGTCCGCGACCCCCCTATCGACCGGGCCCGTACACGTGGCGATTAGCCTCAGTGCTTGGCCGCCTCCTCCTTCTCCCTCCGGGCCTCGGCCACGACCTTCTCCGCCATGTGCGGCGGAACCTCCTCGTAGTGGGAGAACCGCATCGTGAACATCCCCCGGCCGCCGGTGAGCGAGCGGAGGTCCACCGCGTAGCGGGCCACCTCGGCCTGGGGGACCAGGGCCCGGATCCGCTGCCTGCCGGGGCCGGCCGACTCCATCCCCAGGATCTTCCCCCGCTTGGCGTTGAGGTCGCCCATGATGTCGCCGGTGTGGGCCTCGGGGACCACCACCTCGAGCTCCACGATGGGCTCGAGGAGGACCACGCCGGCCTGCTGGGCCGCCTCCTTCAGGGCCAGCGAGCCCGCGATCTGGAACGACATGTCGGAGGAGTCCACGCTGTGGGCCTTGCCGTCGTAGAGCGTGACCCGGAGGTCGACCATCGGGTAGCCGGCCAGGACCCCCTCCTCCATCGCCTTGCGCACGCCCTTCTCCACCGAGGGGATGAACTGGTTGGGGATCACGCCGCCCACGATCCGGTCCACGAACTCGAAGCCGGAGCCGCGGGGGAGGGGCTCCACCTCGATCCAGCACACGCCGTACTGGCCGTGCCCGCCGGTCTGCTTCACGTACCGGCCCTGGGCCTTGGCCGGGCCCCGGATCGTCTCCTTGTAGGGGATCCGGGCCGGGCGGTGCGTCACCTCGACCCCGTACTTCCGCTTCATCCGCTCGATCATCACGTCGAGGTGGGCCTCGCCCATCCCGTACATCACGGTCTCGTGGGTCTCCTCGGAGCGCTCCACCCGGAACGTGGGGTCCTCCTCCCGGAGCCGGGCCAGGGCCGTGGACAGCTTGTCCTCGTCGCCCTTCGTCTTCGGCTCGATCGCGTAGGCCAGGAGGGGTTCGGGCCAGGCGATCGCGGGCAGCGTGGCCGGGGCGTCCTTCGCGGTCAGCGTGTCGCCGGTGGTGGTGTGGGAGAGCTTGGCCACGGCCCCGATGTCGCCGGCCGGCACCTCGGGCACCGGGTCGTGCTCCTTGCCCCGGAGGGCGAACAGCTGGCCCACCCGCTCGTCGGCCCCCTTCGTGGCGTTGTGGACGCTCGAGTCGGGGCGCATCCGGCCGGAGAGGACCCGGAACATCGTGATGTGCCCGACGTAGGGGTCGGACACGGTCTTGAACACGAACGCGGTGAGGGGGCCGTTCGGGTCGCAGGTCCGCTCCTGCTCCTCCCCGTCCTTCGTCGTGACCCTCACCGGCGGACGATCGAGCGGCGAGGGGAACTCGGCGGCGATGAAGTCGAGCACGCGGTCCACGCCGATGGGCTTCGCCGCCGCGGCCACCAGGACCGGCGCGATCCGGGCCTCCGCGAACCCCGCCTTCACGCCCCGGAGGACCTCCTCCTCCGGCAGCTCGCCCTCCTCCAGGTACCGCTCGATCAGCGCGTCGTCGGACTCGGCCACGGCCTCCACGAGCTTCTCCCGGTAGGGCTCGGCCTTCCCGGCGATGTCGTCGGGCCACTCGCCCTCGGTCCCCCGGGGGCCGCCGTCGTAGCGGTACGCCTTCCGGGAGAGGAGGTCGGCCACGCCGGAGAACTCGTGCTCCTCGCCGATGGGGAGCTCGAGGGGGGCCACCTGGGTCCCGAAGGCCGCCACGAGCTGCTCCAGGGTCCGCTCGAACGAGGCCCGTTCCCGGTCCAGCTTGTTCACCAGGATGGCCCGGGGGAGCCCCTGCTCCACGGCTAGCTCCCAGGCCACCTCGGTCTGAACCTCCACGCCGTCCACCGCCGAGACGACCAGGAGGACGGCGTCGGCGGCCCGCACCGCCGCCACCACGTCGCCCACGAAGTCGGCGTAGCCGGGGGCGTCGAGGATGTTCAGCTTCACCCCCTCCCACTCCACCGGGGCCGTGGCCAGGGAGACGCTGATGCCCTTGCGGATCTCCTCGGGGTCGTGGTCGGAGACCGTGTTGCCCTCCTCGACCCGGCCCATCCGGGTCGTCGCGCCGGCCGTGAAGAGCATCGCCTCGAGCAGCGTCGTCTTGCCCGCCCCGCCATGTCCCACCAGCAGGACGTTGCGGATGTCCTTGCCCTCGTAGGTCTTCATCGGCGAGGTTCCCTTTCGGTCGGGTGCCCGCTCCGGGGCTCCCTATCCTAGCGCCCGACCCCGGGGGGCCCCGGGGCGGGTGATACGCTCGCCGCCGATGTCCACCGGGGGCCAGGGCACGGGGTGGGCGATGCCCGTCCTCGTGGGCGCCGTGGCGCTCTCCGGGGCGGCCGCCTGGCTCGTGCTGGAGGGCCGGCCGCGGGCGGCCGGCGGGGCCACGGCCGCCGCCGGGGCCCTCCTGGTGGTCGGGGGACGGGGGGCGGAG
>DATLZP010000068.1:0-2250 GCA_035573935.1 Actinomycetota bacterium | reverse complement strand
CCCGCCCCGGCCCGCGGCCGCGTCGCCTGCCCCTCCCCGGCCCGCCGCCGCGTCGCGGCTCGCGCTCCCAGGGGACCTCCTGGGAGGTGAGGTGCCAGTCCCCGCACCCGTCGAGGCACGGGTACGCGCGGCGCTCCCGGCGGCGGTGGTCCCCGGCCGCCGACCCCTGGGCGATGACGGCCAACGCTTCCCGCTCCGTGGGGAAGCGGACCTTCCCGCAGTAGGGGCAGCGGAGCCGGCGCTCGTCCTCCCTCGCTCGGGCGCCCATCTCACTCGCCCTCCTCGGCACCGGGTGCGCCGGGTCGGTCCGCCTGCGCTGCGTGGCCGCAGGCCAGGAACCCCAGCCCGTCGAGCAGCAGCCGGATGGTGTCCGGGACGGGGACGTGGACGCCGGGGACGGCGAAGCTCAGGACGCCGACGACGGCCGGCCCCGACCCGAGCACCCCCTCCACCACGACCGCGATGCGGTGGGGGTGCATCTCCTGCCCTCCCAGGCGGCAGGCCTCCTTGACGCCCTCGACCAGCGCCATCGTCTGGAGGGCAACCTGCGGTCCGTGCTCCTGGTTCATCTTCACCTCCTATGCCTTGCCATTTCTTGTGTGTATCTCTTGTCTGTTTCTTTGGATTTTTCCCGCCCATCAAGCCGGGATCCCGGCCCCCGGGCTTGCCGCCCAGGGCCGGGATCCCTTCCCGGATACTTGCCTATCTACCAGCCTATCTCGTCACGCCTGCTCCCTCCATCCCCTCGGTGCCGGCGGTCGGCGCGGCGTTCCGCCGTCACCACCCCGAATATAGAACAGCTCTCGTGACGATGACAGCCCCCATCCGTGAGGTTCCGGCTCCTCCGCCCCGGCCCCTAGCTCGAGGACGCGAGGACGGCGATCGTGATGAGGGTCCCGACGATCCCCAGGACCACCCCCGCGATCGCCATGCCCTGCCCGCTCGCCCCCTGGTTCGCCTTGGAGAGCCCGACGGCCCCGAAGATGAGCCCGAGGATCCCGAGGAACGGGATCAGCACCCCGAGGATCCCGAGCACCAGGCCGGCGACGGCCATCCCGTTCGCCGGCTGGGCCTGGACCACCTGGTAGACGACCTGGGGGCGGGCGTGCCGGTCGGCCCGGCACCGGGGCCGCCCCCCTGCGTCGCGGGCGGGGGAGGCGGCAGGGCTCCCGCCTCCGGGACCGCGGGCCGCTCCCCGAACTTCCCCTGCTCCATGCCTGGCACCTCCTCCGTGGCCGGGCTTCCGGCGCGGACGCTCGCCCGGCCGGACGCCTCCTCCTGTGACGCGCATCACGGTGGGGGGAGCGCCGACACGGATCACATGGGTGTGATGCCGGCGGGCGCCGCGGGCGGGGGTCGCCCGACATCCTCCGCTCGGAGGCCGCGTCGTGGGTGTCCTGCCGATCTCCGAGTTCGAGGCCGCGTGCCTCGCCGCGCTGCAGCAGGTCCGTCGCACCCGGCGGCCCCTCCTCGTGACCAAGCCTGGGGTGCCGATCAGCCGGGGCTCGATTTAGATCTCCCGGAGCTCGGCGCGGGCGCCGATGCGCTCGAGCGCGCTGCGGATCCCCTCGGCCGTCGCGTACCCCGCTCGGTGGAGCACGACCGCAGGCGTCGTCGACACGAGCCGCCGGAGCTCCTCCGGAGGCGTCCCCACCTCCTTCCGGAGGATCCGGACCACGCGCTCCGGTTCCCTGCCGGCGTCGAGGAGCACCACGTCGAACAGCAGCTGCGTCGGGGGCTCGTCGCTGGTCCGGCGCCAGACGCCGAGGGCTTCGTCATACCAGACATCGGTCCGGTGCCAGATGCCGAGGGCCTCGTCGTACCAGACATCGGTCCCCTCGGGGTCCACGGTCCACCACCGCCCGTCCCGGTAGGTCCAGGCCCTGGACTCCCGACGGCAGTGGGGGCAGATGGAGGCGTCGCGGCGCATGGGCTCCTTGCAGTGCGGGCACTCCCGGACGACCCCCGGGCCCGGCGGCGGGGAACGCCACGGCGTGCCCGCGGCCGGGCTCGCCGGGCCCGCCCGTGGGAGCTGCGATGGCTCGGCGCCCCCCACCGGGGGCCTCGCCGGAGCGGGGGTCTTCGGTTGGATCAGGAGGGCCACGATGAGCGCGGGCACGAAGAGGAAGAGGCCGAACAGGTAGTAGAGCTCGCCGCTGTGCCCCTTCCGGCTCGCGATCGAGGCCGGGATCAGCGGCAGGAGGAGCCAGACCACCAACACGATCAGCTCCATGCCGAGCTCCCTCCGAG
>DATLZP010000067.1:0-16168 GCA_035573935.1 Actinomycetota bacterium | reverse complement strand
GTGGAGGGCGTGCGGGGCTCCCGGGTCGTGGACCAGCCCGAGGAGCCGGTGATCGAGGTGCAGGTCGACGTGCGCCGGGCCCAGGCCCATGGGGTGAAGCCCGGCGACGCCCGGCGGGCCGCGGCGATCCTCCTCTCCGGGATCACGGTGGGCAACCTGTTCGAGGAGCAGAAGGTCTTCGACGTGGTCGTCTGGGGCGCGCCGGGGATCCGCGGGGACGAGGCCGACGTGCGGGACCTCCTGATCGACACCCCGGACGGCGGGCAGGTCCCGTTGGGCCGGATCGCCGACGTGCGGGTCGTGCCCAATCCCACCGTGATCCGCCACGAGTCGGTGATGACCTACCTGGACGTCGCGGTCGACGTGGCCGGGCGGGACCCGGCGGCGGTGGCCGGGGACGTCGACCGGGCGCTCCGCGGCGTCGACTTCCCGCTCGAGTACCACGCCGAGGTGCTGGGGAACGCCGTGGAGCGGGCCGCGGCCCGCACCCGGACCCTCCTGGTGGCGTCCGCCGCGGCCATCGGCCTGTTCCTGCTCCTGCAGGCCGCCCTGGCCAGCTGGCGCCTGGCCTTCCTGGCCTTCGTGCTCCTGCCGATGAGCCTGGCCGGCGTGGCGGTGGCCGCCGTGGTGGGCGGGGGGACCGTCACGCTGGGGGTGGTGGCGGCCGGGGTCGCCACCCTGGGGCTGGCCACCCGGGGCACGCTCGTCCTGATCCGCCGCTGGCAGGTCCTGGAACGAGCGGGGACGCCGTTCGGGCCGGAGCTCGTGGCCCGGGGCTGGCGGGAGGAAGGGGGGCGCCTGATCGTGGCGGCGCTTCCCGCCGCCGTCGTCCTCCTGCCGTTCGCGCTCGGCGCCGACCGGCTCGGCCTGGAGGTCGTCGGCCCGCTGGCGCGCGCGGCCCTGGGCGGGCTGGTCACGGCGACCGTCCTGCACGTGGTCGTCCTGCCGCCCCTGTACCTGCGGTTCGGCTTCGTGCGGACGCCCGACACCACGGCCGAGGACCTGGTCGTGACGGTCCCCGACGTCGAGCCGGCCCCCAGGGCCTGAGGGAGGAGCGATGGGACGTCGCTGGCTCGTGATCGCCCCCCTGGCCGTCCTCCTGGCGTCGGCGTGCGCGCAGGCGGCGCCGGAGGAGGAGCTCCACCTGGCCGAGCCGGCCCACGTCGAACCGATCGAGGGGACGGAGCTGGCTCGGGTGACGCTCACCGAGCGGGCGGCGGAGCGGATCCGGCTCCGCACGGCGCCGGTCGAGGCGGGCGGGAGGGGCCTGGTCGTCCCCACGGCCGCGCTGATCGTCGACACCGACGGCCGCTTCTGGGTGTACACGAGCCCCGAGCCGTTGACCTTCGTCCGCCACGAGGTGGAGCTCCTCGGGATCGACGGGGATCGCGCGTTGGCCGCCGCCGGGCCTCCGGCGGGGACGCGGGTGGTGACGGTCGGGGCGCAGGAGCTGTGGGGCGCCGAGACCGGCGTGGGGGGGCACTGACGTGCTGCGCTGGATCGTCGGCTCGAGCCTCCGGTTCCGCTACATCGTCGTGGCGCTGGCCGCCGGGATGATCGTCTTCGGCGTGGGCCAGCTGCGCCACGCCGAGGTCGACGTCTTCCCCGAGTTCGCCCCGCCCCGCGTCGAGATCCAGACCCCCGCGATCGGCCTCTCCGCCTCGGAGGTCGAGTCGCTGATCACGGTCCCCCTGGAGCAGACGCTCACGGGGATCCCGGGGCTCGACGAGATCCGCTCGAAGTCCGTCGAGCAGCTCTCGTCGATCGTGCTGATCTTCCACCACGGGACCGACCTGCTGGACGCCCGGCAGCTCGTCGCGGAGCGGATCGCGGCGATCACGCCGACCCTGCCCACGTGGGCCAGCCCCCCGTTCATGATCCAGCCGCTCTCCTCGACGAGCAGGGTCATGAAGATCGGGCTCTCCTCCACCGATCCGGACCTCGACCTGATGGACCTCTCGATGGTGGCCTACTGGAAGATCCGGGCCCGGCTGCTGCGCGTCCCCGGGGTGGCCAACGTGCCGATCTGGGGCGAACGGATCGAGATGCTCCAGGTCCAGCTGGACCCGGATCGCCTGCGGAAGCACCGGGTGACGACGGAGCAGGCCCTGACGGCCACCTCCGACGCCCTCGAGGCCGGGCTGCTCCAGTTCTCGGAGGGGAGCTTCATCGGCCGCGGGGGCTGGGTGGAGCTGCCCGAGGCCCGGCTCGGGGTCCGCCACGTGCTCCCCATCGTGGACGCGCAGGACCTGGCCGACGTGCCGGTCGTCACCCGCGAGGGCGGGACCGTGTACCTCCGCGACGTGGCCGACCTGGTGCGGGACACCTGGCCGATGATCGGCGACGCCGTGATCAACGACGGCCCGGGCCTGATGCTGATCGTGGAGAAGCTCCCCTGGGCCAACACGCTGGAGGTGACCCGGGGGGTCGAGGAGGCGCTGGCGGAGCTCCGGCCCGGCCTGCCGGGGATCCGGATCGATCACACGATCTTCCGGCCGGCGACGTTCATCGAGGACGCGATCGACAACCTCTCCGGGGCGATCTGGCTCGGAGCGATCCTGATGATCCTGATGCTGGGGGCCTTCCTCTACGAGTGGCGGACGGCCCTGATCTCGGTGGTGGCGATCCCGCTGTCGCTGATCGCAGCCGGCCTGGTGCTCCAGTGGCGGGGGGCCACGATCAACACCATGATCCTGGCCGGGTTCGTGATCGCGCTGGGCGACATCGTGGACGACGCGATCATCGACATCGAGAACGTCGTCCGACGCCTCCGGGAGCAGCGGCGGCGGGGGACCGGCAGGCCCACGGCCCGGGTGATCCTGGAGGCCTCCCTGGAGGTCCGCAGCGCGATCGTGTACGCCACGCTGATCGAGGTCGTCGCCGTGGCCCCCATCTTCATGCTCCAGGGCCTCTCCGGCTCGTTCTTCCGTCCCCTCGTCACGTCCTACGCGCTGGCCCTGCTGGCGTCCATGGTCGTGGCCCTCACCGTGACCCCGGCGATGAGCCTGATCTTCTTCCGGAGCCCGCGGTCGCTCCGGCACCGGGAGTCCCCGCTGGTGCCGCCCCTGAAGCGGGGGTACGAGGCGATCCTGCGGCGGATCGTGTTCCGGCCCCGCCGGGCCTACGCCACCGTGGGGCTGGCGACGGTCCTGGGCGTCGCCGTCGTGCCGTTCCTCGGCCAGAACCTGCTGCCGGACTTCAAGGAGCGCGACTTCCTGATGCACTGGCTCGGCAAGCCGGACACCTCCCACCCGGAGATGGTCCGGACCACCCGCCTCGTGAACCGCGAGCTGCTGTCGATCCCGGGCGTACGGAACGCGGGGTCCCACATCGGGCAGGCCCTGCTGATGGACGAGGTGGTCGGGATCTACTTCGGGGAGAACTGGGTGAGCGTGTCCCCCTCGGTCGACTACGACGAGACCGTGGAGCGGATCCAGCGGACCGTGAACGGCTACCCCGGGATCTACCGCGACGTGCAGACCTACCTGAAGGAGCGGATCCGCGAGGTCCTCACCGGGACCAGCGAGGCCATCACCGTGCGGATCTTCGGCTCCGACCTCTCGATGCTCCGGCAGAAGGCCGAGGACGTGAACGCCATCCTGGGGAGCATCCCCGGGGTGATCGACAACCACGTCGAGTTCCAGGAGGAGATCCCCCAGATCGAGGTGGAGGTGGACCTGGCGGCCGCGCAGCGGTACGGGATCAAGCCCGGGGACGTGCGGCGGCAGGCCTCCTACCTGATGGCGGGGTGGGAGGCGGGCGACATCTTCCGGGGGGGCAAGGCCTACGACGTCCAGGTCTGGAGCACGCCCGAGACCCGCCGGAGCCTGACCGACCTGGAGGACCTCCAGATCGACACCCCCTCGGGCGCGTACGTCCCGCTGAGGGAGCTGGCCGACGTCCGGATCGTGCCCGTGCCGAACGTGATCCATCACATCGACCTGTTCCGCAGCATCGACGTGGGGGCGAACATCGACGGATCCCGGGACCTGGGCTCGGTCGTGGCCGACCTGGAACGGCGCCTGGACGGGGTGGACTGGCCGCTCGGGTTCCGGGCGGAGCTGCTGGGCGAGTTCACGGAGCGGCAGGCCGCCCAGCAGCGGCTGATGGCGTTCGCGGTGGCCGCCGCGGTGGGGGTCCTCCTGCTGCTGCAGGCGTCGTTCGGCAGCTGGCGGCTGGCCACGCTGTCGTTCCTCACCCTCCCCATCGCGCTCGTGGGGGGCGTGATCGCCGCCTACCTGGGGACGGGGATCATCTCGCTGGGGTCCCTGGTGGGCTTCTTCACGGTGCTCGGGATCGTGGCCCGGAACGGGATCATGCTGATCAGCCACTACCAGCACCTGGAGCGCTTCGAGGGGGTGCCCTTCGGCCCCGAGCTCGTCCTGCGGGGCGCGCTGGAGCGGGTCGTGCCGATCATGATGACCGTGCTCACCACGGGGCTGGCCCTCGTGCCGCTCATCATGGCCGGGGAGATCCCCGGGACCGAGATCGAGTACCCGATGGCCATCGTGATCCTGGGCGGCCTGATCACGGCCACCCTGCTGAACCTGTTCGTCGTGCCCTCGCTGTACCTGCGGTTCGGCAAGCCGAGGACGGCCGGCGCCCCGGCCTCCCCCGCATCGTGAGGAGGGCCCGGGCGCGGCGGAGGGAGGGATCGGGTTGCAGCGACGACGGATGATCCTGGCCGCGACCTCGCTGCTGGCGATCACGCTCGCCGTCCCCATCACGCGGGCGGGGGGAGGCTCCGGCGGGGGGGCCGGGGGGGCCTGTCCGGGGGCGCCGTTCCCCACCGACGGGAACGGGTTCGACCCCGCGAGCTTCGGGCCGGACGCGCACGTCATCGACCACCGGTTCTTCCCGCTGGAGCCGGGGACCCGGTGGGTCTACCGGGGGTCCTCGGTCGAGGGGAGGGAGCGGGTCCCTCACCGCGTCGTCTTCACCGTGACGGACCTGACGAAGGAGGTGGCCTGCGTCCGGACCCTCGTGGGGTGGGACCGGGACTTCGTGGAGGGTGAGCTCGTGGAGAAGGAGCTCATCTTCCTGGCCCAGGACGCGGAGGGGACCGTCT
The DNA here is from genome assembly GCA_035573935.1 of Actinomycetota bacterium. GTDB lineage: Bacteria > Actinomycetota > UBA4738 > UBA4738 > HRBIN12 > DATLZM01. The sequence goes on along the minus strand of DATLZP010000067.1, from coordinate 11,100 downwards.
GGCACCTGGGGCAGTACGCCGAGAGCTACGACGGCCCGGAGTTCGAGGGGGCCGCCCCCTGGCTCGTCGGGTACCTGGAGGGGGCGATGGCGGGGATCATGATGCTGGACCACCCCCGGGTGGGGACCCCCGTGTACTCCGAGGGCTTCGCCCCGCCGCCCTACTACTGGGACGACCGGGCACGGGTCGTCGCCCGGGGGCTCGAGACGTGCGTGCCCGCGGGGTGCTTCGACCAGGTCCTGCTGATCGAGGAGTTCGAGCCCACGAAGCCGGGCGCGTTCCAGCTCAAGTTCTACGCCCCTCACGTCGGCCCGGTCCGGGTCGGCTGGAGGGGCCGGAACGAGGAGGAGCGGGAGGTCCTGACGCTGGTCAGGGTGGTCCGCCTGGACCAGGAGGCCATGGCCAGGGTCCGGACCGGGGCCCTGGCCATGGAGGCCCGGGCGAACGTCTACGGCCTGACCTCTCCCCTGGAGGAGATCCCGCCGCCCTGAGCCGCTCCGGCGGCGGCCGGCCGGGCCCGGGCCTACGGCTCGAGGCGGCGGCGGACCGCCGCCAGCTCCTCCTCCAGGAGGTCGAGGCCGGCGGCGAAGGCCCGGACCTCCCGACGGATCCGCGCCCGCCGTCTCGCCCGCCGGAGCCCGGAGCCCACGGCGGCCGCGGCCACGATCCCCAGCCACCCGGCGGCCAGGCCGCCCCACATCGCGGTCACGGTCTCCATCCCCCTCACCTCCCGTGGGCCGCGCGGGGAGCGTTGGAGCGGGACCCGTCGGTCCCGGCGACGGCGGAGCCCAGCCCACCCCGGGCCATGGCCCGGGCCACGTCGACGCGGACGCTCCGGGCGGTGGGGTAGGAGACGTCGAGGATCCGGCACAGGCGGCGGGTCGAGACCCGCATCCCGGACTCCGCCATCGCGTAGAAGGCGAGCATCCACTTCCACAGCGGCAGGTGGGACCCCTGCAGGGGCGTCCCCACCCGAACGCTGAACTGGTACCGGCAGTCGTTGCACTCGAAGCGGTCCCTCCGCCGGATCCGTGAGATCCCCCGTCCCCCGCACCGGGGGCAGCGGACGCCCTCCGGCCAGCGGAGGCGCTCCAGGTACGTGCGACACTTCTCCTCCGAGCGGAAGCGGGTGACGGGGCCGGCGAAGCCTGGACCCCGGACGCGGAGCGCATCGGTCCCCGGCGTCACCGCTCGTGCCACCGCCTGGACGACGGTGGAGGGGAAGAGGTCGCGGACGTCCTCCTGGATGGCCACGGGCTCGACCTCCGGAGGGAGTATCCCGGACCCGGCCTGAGGCCTGCCTGAACGGACCTGAACGCCTCGTTCAGGAAGGGGCGGAGGGCAGGCGCACCTCGATCCTGGCTCCGCCCAGCGGGCTGTCGAGCGCCGAGACGGTTCCCCGGTGGAGGATGGCGATCTCCTTCACGATGGCCAGGCCCAGCCCGCTGCCGCCGGAGTCCCGGTCCCGGGCCTCCTCCAGCCGGACGAATCGCTCGAACACCCGCTCCCGGTGGACGGGGCCGATCCCCTCCCCGTCGTCGTCCACCCGGAGCACCACCTCGCCGTCGTCCTCCTGGAGGGAGAGGACGATCGTGCTGCGGGCGTGCCGAGCGGCGTTGTCGGTGAGGTTGCGGAGGAGCCGCTCCAGCCGGCCCCGGTCCCCGGCCACCCGGCCGGCGGAGACCCCGCCCACGTCCACCCGGAGCGCGGTGGTGCCCCGGAGCCGCGCCGCCTCCTCGAACAGCAGGTCGTCCAGGTCCACGGGGGTCGGTCGGATGCGGAGGGTTCCCTCGTCCATCCTGGCCAGGAACAGGAGGTCCTCCACGATGCGTTCCAGCCGGAGGTCCTCCTCCAGCACCACCTCCGCCAGTTCCCGGGGATCCGTCCCTCCCGGGTGAGAGAGGGCGACCTCGGCGTGCTGGCGGATGGCGGCGATCGGGGAGCGCAGCTCGTGGGAGGCGTCCGACACGAACCGCCGCTGCCGCTGCTGGCTCGTCTCCAGCCGCTCCAGCATCCGGTTCATCGTCTCCGCCAGACGGGCCACCTCGTCCCGGCTCCCCGGGACCGGCACGCGTCGGTGCAGCCGGCGGGCCGAGATGGCCTCCACCTCCGCCCGCATCGCCTCCACGGGCGCGAGGGCCCGCCCCACGACCCGCCAGGTCACGAGGCCCACGACCGCGATCAGGAGGGGTACGGCGACCGAGAGCGTGCCGATCACCGCCCGGCGGGCCTCGGCGATCGTCTCCAGGCTCCGCCCGACGACCACGGTGAGGGGTCCGTTCCCCCCCACCGCGAGCTCGGCCGCCGCCATGAACGGGCCCTCCTCGAACGGCACGCCGGGGAGGATCCGGGTCTGCCCCGGGGACAGGCGGACCAGCGCCGGCCGCCCCGCCACGTTCGCGCTGGCCAGGACGACCCGCCCCTCGCCGTCCAGGACCTGGACGAACTCGTCCTCCTCCTCGTCCACGGCGATCCTCCCCGAGCGCTCCGTCCGCGTGAGGTCCAGCGCGATCAGCTCGGCCCGGGCCAGGGCCGTGGTGCGGACGTGCTCGAGCAGGGACCGCTGCAGGAGGGCCACCATGGCGACGGCCGCCGCGGCCAGGCTGACCCCCACCACCAGCACGGCCGCGGCCGTGGTCCGGACGCGGATCGCGCCGAGCCACCGGCGGGCCCGGGAGGCCGAGCGGTCAGCCACCGTCCGCCGCCAGGCGGTAGCCCACGCCCCGGACCGTCTCCAGGGCGTTCCGGCCGAACGGGCGGTCCAGCTTGTTCCGGAGCCGCCGCACGTACACCTCGATGATGTTCACGTCGCCCTCGAAGTCGTAGTCCCACACGTGCTGGAGGATCTCCCCCTTCGACACGACCTCTCCCCGTCGGCGGAGGAGGAACTCGAGCAGGGCCATCTCGCGGGCCGTGAGCTCGACCTCGACGTCGCCCCGCCACGCCCGGTGGGCGGCGGGGTCCAGGCGCAGGTCCCCCGCCTCCAGGATCGCCGGGCGCTCGCCCCCTCCCCGGCGGATCAGGGCCCGGAGCCGGGCCACCAAGACCACGTACGAGAACGGCTTGGTCATGTAGTCGTCGGCCCCGGTGTCGAGGGCCTCCGCCTCGTCGAACTCCCCGTCCTTGGCCGTGAGCATGAGGATCGGGGTCCAGACCCCGGCCTCGCGGAGCTTCGCGCAGACCTGGTAGCCGTTCAGGCCGGGCAGCATGATGTCGAGCACGATCGCGTCGTAGGGGTTCTCGCGAGCCATCCATAGGCCGTCGGTGCCGGTCAGGGCGACGTCGGTGGCGAACCCGTCGGCCTCCAGGCCCTTCTTGAGCCCCGCCGCCAGGCGCTTCTCGTCCTCCACCACGAGGACCCGCACCCCGACCCCCCTTCGGCCCCGGTGCGGCCGGTCGGGCTGGCACCCCGCCCGGTCCTGAACGCCCCCTGATCATGCCCCACCCCGGGCGGCCCCGCATCACCCGTTCGGCGCACCTCGCCGCCGGCGGGATCAGGGGATCCGGGCGGCGAAGACGATCAGCCGTTGCGCGGCGCTGAAACGCGGGTTGCAGGTGGTGAGGACGAGGGTGGGCTCCCGGGTCTGCGCCAGGACCGACCGACCGTTGCGGAGCAGGCCATCCGGGGCCGTGATCGCGGTCCGGGTGACGCGGTACGTGAACGTGCCGTACTCCGTGGCCAGCTCGATCCCGTCGCCCGGACGGAGGCGGTCCAGTGACCAGAAGGGGGCCCCGTACGTCGTGCGGTGGCCGGCGATCCCCACCCGGCCCTCATCCTGCCAGGGGTAGGCGGTGTCCACGTAGTGCCCGGGCCCCTTGGCCAGCGAGGCCGCGTCGGTCCCCTCCACGACGACGACGTCCAGGTCGATGGCCGGGATCCGCAGGATGGCGATCCCCCGTCCCGGGACCCGGACGCTCGTGTCGGCCTGCTCGGGGTCCCTGGTCCCGATCCGGGGGGCGAGCTCCTGGCGGAGGTCGGCCTGGGCCCGCCGGGTGACGACGTAGCCCGTCCCCCAGAGCTGCCAAGCGAGGTTGGCCCCGATGGCGAGCGACCCCAGGATGCACAGGATGCCCACCGTCCGGAGGACCCGGCGCCAGCGCTCGCCCGGACGGCGGGGAGGGGCGGCCTGGGTCGGTGGGGCCTCCGTCCGCATGGCCCCAGTCTGGCAGCCGGCGGCGGCGCCGGCCACGGCCGGATGGCCGCGGCCGAGCGGCCGAGGGCGAAAGACCTTCGCCCCGGGGCGGCGGTCGGGGGCCCGGTGGCCTGGGCCGAGCGGTCCGGGGCGACCCGTAGGATAGGGCCGTGGCCGTGGGCACTCCCCTCCTGGAGACGCTGAACCCGATCCAGCGGGAGGCCGTCCTCCACACCGAGGGGCCCGTGCTGATCGTGGCCGGGGCGGGCTCCGGGAAGACCCGGGCCCTCACCCACCGGATCGCCTACCTGATTCGGGAGAAGGGCGTCTCCCCGTACGCCGTCCTGGCCATCACGTTCACGAACAAGGCGGCCCGGGAGATGGCCGACCGCGTGGAGGCGCTGGTCGGGGAGCGGGTGGCCCGCGGGATGTGGATCTCCACGTTCCACTCGGCCTGCGCCCGGATCCTCCGCCGGGAGCACGTCCACCTCGGCCTCCCCTCGGCGTTCTCGATCTACGACGAGGGAGACACCGAGCGTCTGCTGGCCCAGGTGCTGCGGGACCTCGATGTGGATCCTCGCCGCTACCCGCCCCGGGGGGTGGCGGCGGCGATCGGGAAGGCCAAGGACCGGGTCCTCTCGGCCGAGGGGTTCGCCGGCCTCGCCTCCGGCCCCTACGAGGAGACCGTGGCCCGGGCCTACCTCGCCTACGAGGAGCGGAAGCGGGCGGCCGGGGCGCTGGACTTCGACGACCTGATCGCCGAGACCGTGCGGCTGTTCCGCTCCCACCCCGAGATCCTGGAGCACTACCAGGAGCGGTTCCGGTACATCCTCGTGGACGAGTACCAGGACACGAACCGGGCCCAGTACGAGCTGGTCAACCTCCTGGCCGCCAAGCACCGGAACGTCTGCGTGGTGGGCGACGCGGACCAGGGCGTCTACTCCTGGCGGGGGGCGACGATCCAGAACCTGCTCGACTTCGAGCGCGACTACCCGGACGCCACGGTCCTCCTGATGGAGCAGAACTACCGTTCCACCGAGAACATCCTGGCCGTGGCGAACGCCCTGATCGCCCACAACGTGCAGCGCAAGCCGAAGAGCCTGTGGACCGATCTCGGGCGGGGCGAGCTCGTCGTGCGGTTCCGGGCCGAGGACGAGCACGAGGAGGCCGGGTTCGTGGCCGAGGAGGTGGAGCGCCTGGTCGGGGAGGAGGGGTACCGGTACCGGGACGTTGCCGTCTTCTACCGGACGAACGCGCAGAGCCGGGTCCTCGAGGACGTGCTGTCGCGGGCCGGCGTCCCCTACCGGGTGGTGGGCGGCGTCCGCTTCTACCAGCGGAAGGAGATCCGCGACGTGCTCGCCTACCTCCGGCTGCTGGTGAACCCCCAGGACGTGGTGTCCGCCCGGCGGGTGATCAACATGCCGAAGCGGGGGATCGGCGAGGCCACCGTGGCGGCCCTGGAGGGGTTCGCGGCCACGGAGGGGGTCCCGATCCTGGAGGCCTGCCGACGCGCGGAGGAGATCGCCCAGCTCGGTTCCCGGGCCCGGGGCGCGGTGATGGGGTTCGTGCAGGTGATGGAGCGCCTGGAGGCGGTCCTGGAGGCGGGGGCCTCCCCCCCGCGGATGGTGGAGGCCGTCGCCGCCGAGACCGGCTACCTGGCGGAGCTCGAGGCGGAGCGGACGGTCGAGGCGGAGGGGCGGATCGAGAACATCCGCGAGCTGGGGGGCGTGGCCGCGGAGTTCGCCGAGCGGGACCCGGACGGGGACCTGGCCGCGTTCCTGGAGCAGGTAGCCCTGGTCTCGGAGCAGGACGAGTACGACGAGGAGGCCTCCGCCGTCACGCTGATGACCCTCCACAACGCGAAGGGCCTGGAGTTCCCGGTCGTGTTCATCGTGGGGATGGAGGACGGCGTCTTCCCCCACTACCGGTCGATGACCGACGCGCACGAGCTCGAGGAGGAGCGGAGGCTGGCCTACGTCGGGATCACCCGGGCCAAGGAGCGGCTGTACCTCTGCCACGCCTGGAGCCGCTCGCTGTTCGGGCAGACCTCCTACAACCCACCCTCCCGGTTCCTCTCGGAGATCCCCGGGGAGCTCGTGCGAGCGCTGGAGACCGAGGCCCCGGGGCCGGGGCGAGCCACGTGGGCGGCGGCGGCCTCCACGCCCCGGGGGCCGGAGAGGCGAGCGCCGATCGCGGTCGGTCCCGGCGACACCGTGGTCCACGACCGGTGGGGGGAGGGCGTCGTCCTCTCGGTCTCGGGCGCCGGGCCCGAGGCCGAGGCCACGGTGGCCTTCGGCCAGGTCGGGGAGAAGCGATTGCTCCTGGCCTACGCGCCGCTCCGGAGGGTGGGCTGAGTGCCCTCAGGGCCGACGGGTCCGCTCCACCGTCCCGCGCTCCGGGTCCCAGGTCCGGATCTCCTCGGTCCCTTCCGGCGAGGAGCGGACGAACGCGGCCCGCTCGCGGCTCCCGGCCGACCGCCCGTCCGGCGGCGGCGTCACCGCGACAACGCCAGGTAGCCGGCGGCGAGGATGAGAAGGCCGACCGCGATGGGCGCGATGACCCAGGCCAGGCCGAGGCGCCCACGGTAGGGCCCCAGCGTGCCGATCCTCGTGCCCGGCTTGAGCCCCGGGGGCCGGAACCGGATCCTCCTCGCCATCGCCGTCCCGAGTCTACGGGTCGCCGCGGCCGGCGGGTGGCCGATCCCAGAGCGGGTCCCAGCACCGGCACCGGGGACGCCCGCTCGCCATCGGCGCGATTAGACCGTGCGGCCCACGTTAGGACCGGACACGTTGCGAGGTGAACTCATCGGCATCCCATCCTTTCATCACGAGGAGGCCCGGTTGGTCGGCGTAGAAGATCTCGGCCGGCCTCCGACCCTTGGTCCGGTAGCCCCGGTGGGGACGTTCGAAGTTGTAGAAGCGCAGCCAAGCGGCCAGATCAGCGTCGATGTCCTCGGCGCTCGTGTAGAAGCGGTAGCGGAAGGCCGTGCGGTAGTGCAGGTGGAGCACCGTGCCCTGGAACCGCTCCACGAACGCGTTGAGGTCCGGGGACCGGGGCGGGAGCTGATGCCGGCGGATCCCCAGGGCACGGCAGCGCCTCCGGAACTCCGCCTTGAACTCCGGACCCCCGTCGACGACCACCTCCTTAAGGGGGATCCCGGCCTCGGCGTAGACGGGGAGGACGTGGTGCTCGAGGAACTCCGCGGCGGCCTGGGCGCTCTTCTCCCCGGCGACCACCGTGGCGAACCCGAACGAGCAGGCTCCGTCCACCGCCGAGTACTGCCAGATCTTCCCCACGCCCTTGAGCTTGCCGACGTACATGGTGTCCAGGAAGACCTGCTCACCGGGGGTGTCGGAGCCGATGCGGCGGTGGGTGACCTCCCGGGCCCTGAGGTCCCGGAGGGCACGCTCGGTGATCGGCCCGCCCTCGGCGGCGGCCACGGACTCTGCAGCGGCCAGCCGGGCGGTGCGGCGGGCCAGCCCGGCCCGGCGAAGCACGTTGTAGACCCCGCCATGGGAGACCCGCCACCCCCCGAACCGGGGAAGGGCCAGGCGAGCGGCGATGGTCCTCGGTCCCTCGCCCGGGTGCTCCACGGCGTAGGCCACGATCTGGTCCACCAGCGGTGGGGGCAGCCGGCGATCGGGGCGCTCCGGCGGCCGGGGCTTGGGGAGCAGGCCGGCCTCCCCGTACCGGTGGTACCTGGCCCGGAGCTCGTAGAACCGGCTGCGGGAGATCCCCAGGGCCCGGCAGGCCTCCGTCTTCTCCATGCGGCCGCTCATCACCAGGTCCAACACCTGCTTGCGCAGGCGTGCCAGACTCGTCGCCGGAGCCAAGGGCGTCTCCTTCCCGTCGAGTGCTCTCTCAACGGGGGGAGCATGCCCCTGGCTCCTCCTCTGTTGTGGGAGGTTCCGGTGTCCGGCTTGAACGTGGGCACTACGGTCTAGGGCCGGGCCGCCGCGACCGCCTCCTCCAGCCAGGCCTCCACGCAGGCCGTCCAGCGGAGGGGGTCCTCGAGCTGCGGGATGTGGCCGAGGTCGGGGAAGACCCGGAGCCGCCACGAGGGGTGCGCCGCGACGGCCTGCCGGGCGTAGGCCACCGGGACCAGCGGATCCCGGCGCCCGTGCATCAGGAGCACGGGGGCCCGGACCGCGTCCATCATCCGCAGGTACCGGTCCCGGCGCTCCAGGAAGCGGAGGAGGGAGCGGGCGGCCGTGACGAAGGCCCGGGCCACCTCGGGATCCTCCCGGTGCTCCCGGAGGAGGTCGGCGTGGGCCCGGACCACGGCGCCGTCGATCGAGGAGGGGTCGCCGGCCAGGATCCGGAACCCCAGGGCCACCTGCCGCTCGGGCCCGATGCGGCGGAGGCGCTGGGAGACCACGAACTCGCCCACCACCGGGACCCGGTACAGCGTGAAGGCCCCCACGGCCAGGGGGGAGGGGAGGCCCTCCCGGGACAGGGGCAGCGCCGGGCAGGTGAGGGCCACCGCCTCCACGCTCCCCGGCTCCAGGGCGGCCTGGGCGATGGCCAGCGTGCCGCCCATCGAGTTCCCCGCCAGCACCGCCGGCCCCCCGGCCACCCGCTGGAGGAACCGGGAGAGCGTGAGCCGCAGGGCGGGGAGCGACGCGCTCCTCCCGGCGAGGGGCGAGCGGCCGAAGCCCGGGAGGTCCACGGCTAGGACCCGGCCGCGGCGGGCCAGGCGGGGGGCGACCAGCATCCAGTTGGCGTGGGAGCCCCCCAGGCCGTGCACCAGGACGAACGTCCGGTCCTCCGGGCCCGGCCACTCCACGTGGTGCACGGGCCCGTCGAGGTCGATCGTGGCGTGCCTGCCCTCGGCCCCCAGGCTGGACATCCCGGGCAAGCCTAGCCCGGCGGGGCCGGTACCCTCTGCCCCCATGAGCCGGGACGCCGTCGGGACCAGCCGTCGCCTGGACCTGGGGTTCCTGCTCTTCGCCACGCCCCTGCTCTGGGGCCTCACGTTCCCCGGGGCCAAGGTCGCGCTGGAGACCCTCCCCCTGCTGCCGTTCATGGCCTGGAGCCGGGGGCTCGGGTTCCTCACGATCCTCGCCGCCCTGCCGTTCGTGGCCCGCCGGGAGCTCACGGCGCGCTCCCTCCGGGCGGTGGCCGGCCCGGGCCTGGCCCTGGGAGGGCTGATGTTCGTCGGCTACTGGCTCCAGACCTGGGGGCTGCAGCTCACCACGGCCACGAACTCCGGGTTCATCACGGGCCTGTACGTCGTGATGACCCCGCTCCTCGGCCTGGCGCTCTGGGGGCAGCGGGTCCCGGCGGTGGGCTGGGCGGCGGCCGGCCTGGCCGTGGTCGGCCTGGGCCTGCTCGCGATGCGGGGGTTCGAGGACCCCCGCCCCCACGCCGGCGACCTGCTGGTCCTGGCCGGGGCCGTGGCCTGGGCGGCCCACATCGCGCTCCTCGGCCGCCTGGCCCCCCGCCACCCGGGCCGGCTCCTGTCGCTGGCGCAGATGGGGGTGGCGGCCGGGATGCACGTCGCGGCCTGCGCGGGCACCGGGCTCCGGCTCCACGAGGCGGCCGAGGTCTGGCACCTCCTCGTGCTCACGGGCGTCCTGGGGAGCGGGGTGGCGTTCACGATCCAGGTGGTGGCGCAGCGGGAGGTCTCCGCGGCCCGGGCGGCGATCGTCCTGGCCGGGGAGTCGCTGGTGTCGGCGGCGGCCTCGGCGGTCTGGCTGGGGGAGCGCCTGGCCCCCCACCGGTGGGTGGGAGCGGCCCTGATCGTAGCGGCCATGGTCGCCTCCGAGGTGGGGGCCCGCCGGAGGCCCGAGGAGCGCCTGGACCCGGCGGCCATCCCCTAGAGCGAGGGAATAGGCGCGCTCGATGCAACGTTGTGGCTGAACGGAGGTTCAGGAAGGTCGCCCGGCCGGGGGGGAACCGAGCCGGGTTCCGTGGCGAATACGTGATGGTTCGGGCCGGGCCCGGGCCGGAGGGTTGAACGGCGGTTCGAGAGCCCCTTTACAGGGCCCGATCGGGTGGCTACCATACGTCTCGGTCGGCCGTCCAGGCCGAGTTCATCGTGCCCGACCGCCAGACCCGTAAGAACCGACGACACGGTCCCGAAGACCACCCCAGGGTCGGATCGCGCGACGCTGGAACGCTTCGAGGGGGATAGAAGGAGAGAGATGGCAGAGCCCGCTCGTCCGCTCGGCACCGACGACGCCGACGACCTCCGCCTGTACCTCGAGGCGGCGGCCCGTGAACCGCTGCTCACGAAGGAGGAGGAGGTCGAGCTCGCGATGACCATCGAGCGCGGCAAGGAGGCGGAGGACAAGCTCCGCGCCGGCCGCCTGCGCTCGGAGAAGAGCATCGCCAAGGCCCGCCAGCAGGTGAAGGAGGCCGAGGCCGCCCGCCAGCGGTTCATCATGGCCAACCTCCGCCTGGTGGTCTCCGTGGCCCGGAAGTACCAGGGCCAGGGCCTGCCGCTGCTCGACCTGATCCAGGAGGGGAACATCGGCCTGATGCGGGCCGTGGAGCTGTTCGACTGGCGCCGCGGCTTCAAGTTCTCCACCTACGCGACGTGGTGGATCCGCCAGGGCATCACCCGGGCCATCGCCGACCGCTCGCGGTCGATCCGGCTGCCGGTCCACATCCACGACCGGCTGCGGAAGCTGAACCGGACCCGGTTCCAGTTCGCCCAGACGATGGGCCGGGAGCCGACCCGCGAGGAGCTGGCCAAGGCCCTCGACACCACGGTGGCGGAGATCGACGACCTCACGGAGATGGGCCGCCGCGAGCCGCTGTCGCTCCAGTCCCCGGTGGGGGAGGACACCGAGCTCGGCGATCTGATCGAGGAGGTCGACTCCGACGCCGCCTTCAACGAGGTGGAGGACGCCCTCCTCCGGGAGGAGATCGGCGGGGCCGTGGACCGCGTGCTCGACGAGCGCGAGCGGCACGTGATCGCCCTCCGGTACGGCCTGGAGAACGGCCAGCCCCTCTCGCTGCG
>DATLZP010000066.1:0-5642 GCA_035573935.1 Actinomycetota bacterium | reverse complement strand
CGCCGGGACGATCCCCGCCGTGATCGCGGCCGTGGAGCCGCCGCTCGATCCGCCCGGCGACCACTCCGGGGCCCAGGGGTTCCGGGTCGCTCCGAACAGCAGGTTCGCCGTGAAGCCCTGGCAGGCGAACTCCGGGGTGTTCGCCTTCCCCACGGGGATGGCGCCGGCCGCCCGGAGGAGCCGGGCGATCCGCCCGTCCCGGTCCGCGGGCGGCGCGTCGGCGAACAGCAGCGACCCGTGCGTCGTGGGCACGCCCTCCAGGTCCTCGATGTCCTTCACCAGGAACGGCACACCGGTCAGGGGCCCGGGGTCCTCGCCCCGGGCCGTGCGGCGGTCGAGCGCCGCCGCCTCCGCCATGGCCTCCTCGGCCCGGACCCGGACCACGGCGCCGAGCCCGGGGTTCCATCGCTCGATCCGGCGGAGGGCCTCGGCCACCGCCTCCCGGGCCGCGAGGCGGCGGTCCCGGACGGCCCCGGCGAGCTCGGTCAGCACGGGCGCTACGATACGGGCCCGCGACCGGGAGGTGCGATGAGCGTCCGTCCGTCCCGCAGGGCCGCCGCGTTCACGGAGTCGGTGATCCGGGAGATGACCCGCCTGGCGATGGAGCACGGCGCGATCAACCTGGCCCAGGGGTTCCCGGACTTCCCGGCCCCCGACGAGCTGAAGGAGGCGGCCAAGCGGGCCATCGAGGCGGACCTCAACCAGTACCCGATCACGTGGGGGGAGCGGGAGCTCCGGGAGGCGATCGCCGACAAGTACCGGCGGGACTACGGCATGGAGGTCGACCCCGAGCGGAGCGTCTGCGTGACGTGCGGCTCCACCGAGGCCATGATCTCGGTGATCCTCGGCGTGCTCGATCCCGGCGACGAGGTGGTGATCTTCGAGCCCTACTACGAGAACTACGGGCCCGACACGATCCTGGCCGGGGCCACGCCGCGCTACGTCGCGCTCCGGGAGCCGGACTGGACGTTCGACGAGGGGGAGCTGCGGGCCGCCTTCTCCGACCGGACCCGGGCGGTCGTGGTGAACACCCCGAACAACCCGACCGGGAAGGTGTTCAGCCGGGAGGAGCTGGAGGCGATCGCCGCGCTCTGCGTGCGCTACGACGCGGTGGCCTTCACCGACGAGATCTACGAGCACATCACGTACGACGGCGCACGCCACGTGCCGATCGCCACGGTGCCCGGGATGGAGGACCGCACGGTGACGATCAGCGCGGTGTCGAAGACCTATGCCGTGACCGGGTGGCGGGTGGGATGGGCGATCGCCCCGGCTCCCCTCCTGGATGGGATCCGCAAGGTCCACGACTTCCTGACGGTGGGGGCGCCGACGCCGCTCCAGCACGCCGCCGCGGCCGCCCTCCGGCTCCCGCCCTCCTACTACGAGCGGACGTCCCGCGAGTACGCCGAGCGGCGGAGCGTGATGATGGACGTCCTGGCCGAGACGGGCTTCGAGGCGAAGCCTCCGGCCGGGGCGTACTACGTGATGGCGAACGTCGAGCACCTCGGCATGGGCAGCGACGTGGAGGTGGCGATGCGGCTGGTCCGCGAGGTCGGGGTGGCGGTCGTGCCGGGGTCCTCGTTCTTCTCCCGCCCCGAGCTCGGCCGCCACGTCGTGCGGTTCTCGTTCTGCAAGCGCCCCGAGACCCTCCGGGAGGCCGGCCGGCGGCTCCGGGCGCTGGTCGCCTAGCCGGAGGGGCCCCCCGGCGCCCTTCAGCGCGCCTCGGGCTTCTCCAGGACCGACTCGTCGGCGCCCAGGAACCGGAGCAGGTTCCCGTACAGCGCGAACAGGCTGAACACGGTGGCCGCGATCAGGATGAAGACGACGGCCACGGCCGCGATGGTGGGGGTGAACCCGTACCGCAGGCTGTTGAAGATCTTGATCGGCAGCGTCTCGACCGTGAACCCGGCCACGAGGTAGGCGATGATGTACTCGTTCAGCGACAGGACGAACGCGGCCGCGTACCCCGTGATCATCGAGGGGAGGAGGAGCGGAAGGGTCACCGTGCGGAACGTCGTCCGGGGGCTCGCGCCGAGGGTCTGGGCGGCCTCGGGGAGCGATGGATCCAGCTGCTCCATGGCCAGGCTGATCGTGATCAGGGGCAGCGTCGAGAAGAAGATCGCGTGGGCCACGATCACGTTCTCGATCCGGTAGATGTGCCCGGTCGCGTTCCAGAAGACCTGGGCGCCGAGCGCGCTGATCACGGGCGGCAGCATGAACGGCAGGATCCCCACCGCGTACAGGAGCGGCGCCAGCCGGACGTGGTAGGCCCGCAGCACGTAGGCCATCGGCGTGGCGATGGCCACCGCGAGGAGCGCGCTGGTCGTGGCGATCAGCAGGCTCCGCTCGATCGCCGAGCGCCACCCCGGATCGTTCCACAGCTCCGCGTACCAGTGGAGCGACAGGCCCTGCGGGGGGAAGTCCATGTAGCGGTTCTCGTTGAACGAAACGATCAGGACGATCACGAGAGGGGCCACGAGGAACCCCACGACGAGGGCGGTGAGGGCCCCCCGCAGGACGCGCATCAGGCGGCCCTCCGGGTCCGCGATTCCACCACCGTGACCAGGCCAACCACGGCCAGGGAGGCCACGGTGAGCAGCAGGGCCATCGCCGATGCGAACGGCACGTTCGCGTTGAACGAGGCCTGGTCGGAGATGAAGACGGAGAGGGTCCAGTGCTCCGGGCGGCCGAGGATGGCCGCGATCAGGTAGCTCCCCAGGGTGAACACGAAGACGAGGAGGAACCCGGCCACGATCGTGGGGCGCATGATCGGCACGACCACGGTCCGGAACGTCCGCCAGGGGGACGCGCCGAGCGTCTGCGCCGCCTCCGTCACCTCCCGGTCCAGCCGCGAGAGCTGCGGGTAGAGGGTGAGGACGCAGTAGGGGAACGCGATGTAGCACAGGCCGAGGAGCACGGCCACGAAGCCCGGCTGGTAGGCCACCGGCTCGCCCATCACGCCCAGCCAGACGAGGATGTTCGAGATCCCGGCGGCGCGGCCCAGGAGCACGCTCCAGGCGAACCCCACGATCACCTCGGAGAGCGACAGCGCCGACAGGACGAGGACGAGCAGCGACACGTGGGGCCGGCGCCGCATCCGGGTAAGGAAGTACGTGAACGGGAACGCCACCGCGATGCAGACCGCGCCCGCCAGGAGCGAGATCCAGATCGAGAACCCGGCCCGCTCCAGGAACACGTCGCTGAACACGCGGCGCCAGCTGTCGAGCACGAACGCGGGCTCGTAGAACCCACCTTCGATCCGCCGGTAGAACGACGCGGCCAGCATGATGAAGAACGGGGAGAGGAAGAAGACGGACAGCATCGCCACGGGGAACGCCAGGACGGCGTAGGCGCCGCGGGTCGGCCGGGGGCGGTCGCTCACGCCGCCCCCATCACGGCCGGACCACCACGCACACGTCGGGCGGGAACCCCACCGCCACCGGCTGCCCCTGGGACACCGCCAGCCGCTCCCGAGGCGAACCGGCCACGATCACGTGCTGGTCGAGCCCGCAGTCCACGTAGCACTCGAACATCTCCCCGAGGTCGCGGACGAACACGACGGTCCCCGGGAGGGCGTTCCCATCCGGCGCCTCCCCCAGCAGGAGCCGCGCTTCCTCGGGCCGGACCGAGAGCACCACCTCGCCGTCGCCGCTCACCCCGGCCACCTCGAACGTCCGGTCGCCGATCCGGACGAGATCCCGTCCCGCCGCCCGGCCCCGGAGCAGGTTCGTGGTCCCGATGAAGCTGGCCACGAACGCCGTGGCCGGGCGGCGGTAGACCTGGAGGGGCTCCCCCACCTGTTCCACGCGTCCGGCCCGCATCACGACCACGAGGTCCGACATCGTCATCGCCTCCCGCTGGTCGTGGGTGACCATGATCGTCGTGATGCCGAGCTTCTGCTGCAGGAGCCGGAGCTCCACCTGGAGCTGCTCCCGGAGGTTCGCGTCGAGCGCGGACAGCGGCTCGTCCAGGAGGAACAGCCGGGGCTCCAGGGCCAGCGCCCGGGCCGTCGCCACCCGCTGCCGCTGGCCCCCCGAGAGCTGCTGGATCCGTCGGTCCGCGAGGCCGGAGAGCGAGACGAGGTCGAGGAGCTCCCGGACCCGGGCGTCGACCCGCTCGCCGGGCACCCCCCGGATCCGGAGGCCGTAGCCGATGTTCCCGGCCACGGTGAGGTGGGGGAAGAGGGCCAGGGACTGGAAGACCATCCCGATGTCGCGCGTGTGGGGCGGCCGGTCGGTGATGTCCTCCCCATCCAGGTGGACGCGCCCGGCGGTGGGCCGCTCCAACCCGGCGATCATCCGGAGCAGCGTCGTCTTTCCGCACCCCGACGGCCCGAGGAACGAGATCAGCTTCCCGGCGGGCAGCTCGAGATCCACCCCGTCGACCGCGAGGACCTCGCCGAAGCGTTTGACGAGGCCCTCGAGCCGCAGGCCCCCCCGCGCCGTCACCGCCCCGTCCGGTGGGTCAGGACAGGATCATCTCGGTCCACCGCTGGTCGATCCAGTCCTCCCACTCGTCGTACATCTCGTACTTCGGCCGGAGGGCCGCTTCGGGGCCGGGCCCCCCCACCGCCTCGTACTCCTCGTCTGTGAGGTCCATGTGCTCCCTGGCCACGGTCGGCGTCGTCCCGAGCGTCCGGGCCAGCTCGGCCTGGATCTCGGGCCGGCACATGTAGTCGATGAAGGCCAGGCAGGCGGCGAGCTCCTGGGTCGTCTTCGACACGGCCCAGAACCCCGAGTCGAGGATCGCGCCCTCCACCGGGAAGACGCTCCGGAGCGGCTCGCCCTGGGACGCCGCGTAGGTCGTGATGTCGTGGTAGAACTGCCCGATCGAGACCTCCCCCGTGTTGTAGGCCTGCTGCGCCGTGGCCTCGTCCCGGAACCACAGCTTCACGTTGGGCTTCACTTCCTGGAGCTTCGTGAGCACCTCGATCACGCCGTCCTGGGTCTCCAGGATGTCGTAGCCGCCGAAGAACGAGGCGGCCGTGGTCTCGATCAGGTAGGAGTTCGCGGCGTTCCGGAGCAGGGCCAGCTCGTTCCGCCACCGGGGGTCCCAGAACGTGGTCCAGGTGTCGGGGCTCTCCGGCACCCGCTCGGTGTTCGACACGAGCGTGATGTACCAGGAGACGGCGCCCACGCCGGCCACGCTTCCGTCCGGGGCCTCCCGGATGTAGCCCTCCGCGAGGTACCGCTGGTTCGGGATCTCGGACAGGTCGTAGGTGGCCAGGACGTCGCCCTTGATCGCCCGCTGGATCCCGACGCCCGACAGCATCGAGACGTCGGCGGGCGGCGGGGCCCCGGCCTCGGTGGCCTGCTGCAGCTGCACCACCCAGACCTCCGACGTGGGCTGCGAGATCGACTCCACCTCCACGCCTGTCTCCTCCGTGAACCCCGGGTACATCTTGCGGAAGTTCTCCTCGAAGAACCCGCCGTAGGTGCTGACCTTGATCCGCGCTCCCTCGATGCTCGTCTCGCCCCCGGTGGGCGAGGCCCCGCCCACCTGCTCGGGCGTCCGGCCGCAGGCGGCGAGGATCGCCGGGAGCGAGAGGGCTCCCGCCGCGATCCCGCCGCGCCGGAGGAAGTCCCGCCGGGTGATCCTCAGGTTCGTCACGATCCCCCCTCCCGTCGGTCCACGCGGGCACG
>DATLZP010000065.1:0-7814 GCA_035573935.1 Actinomycetota bacterium | reverse complement strand
TCGCGCGTGAACACCGCCGACAGCAGCCCGTACGGCGAGCGGTCCACGAGCTCGACCGCCTCCTCCTCGGATCCGATCGCGGTGATCGGCGCGACGGGGCCGAACGTCTCCTCCCGGGCCACCTCCATCTCGTCGGTGACGCCGTCGAGGATCGTCGGCTCGTAGAACAGCGGGCCGAGGGCCGACCGGCGCCCGCCGGCGACGACGCGGGCGCCCCGGTCGATCGCGTCCGCCACGTGCCGCTCGGTCTTCTCCACGGTCGGCGCGTTGTTGAGCGGCCCCATCGTCGTCGCGTCGTCGAAGGGGTCCCCCAGCCGGATCTCGGCCTCGACCGCCGCCTCGAGGCGCGCCACGTACTCCTCGTGCACGGCCTCCTGGACGAGGATCCGCTCGCCGGCCGTGCAGCTCTGCCCGGCGTTCAGGAAGCAGGCGGTGAGGGTGGCGGCCACGGCCCGGTCCAGGTCGGCATCGTCCAGCACCACGAGCGGCCCGTTCCCGCCCATCTCGAGCAGCAGCTCCTTCCCCGCCGCCCGCTCCGCCACCCGGTGCCCGGTGGCGATCGAGCCGATGAACCCGACGGCCTGGGTGCCGCGGTTCGCCGCGACCTCGTCGCCGACGACCGGGCCCGGGCCCGTGACGAGGTTGAAGACCCCGGGAGGGAGCCCGGCGTCCACGATGCACTCCGCCAGCCGGACGGCGCACACCGAGGTGGTGGGGGCAGGCACCCAGACGACCGCGTTGCCGGCGGCGAGGGCGGGGGCCAGGATCTCGGCCGGCATCGTGTACGGCCAGTTCCACGGCGTGATGACGCCGACGACGCCTCGGGGCACGCGCTGCACGAGCACCCGCTTCCCGGCGTCCACGGACGGGGGCAGGATCCCCTCCAGGCGCATCGCGTCGGCCGCGGCCATCTCGAAGTAGACGATCAGCTCCTCGACCTCGTCGTAGGCCTCCGCCCGGAGGGGCTTCCCCTGGTCCAGCGTGAGGGTGCGCGCCAGCTCGTCCCGGCGCGCCCGGATCGTCTCCGCCACCCGCGCCATGGCCCGGGCCCGCTCCGCCGCCGAGCGCCCCGCCCATCCCCGCCGGGCCTCCTCCGCCGCTCGGATGGCCCGCTGCGCGTCGCCCCGGGTCCCCTCCGGCACGGTCGCGATCACCTCGCCGGTGGCCGGGCTGGTGGCCTCGAAGACCGCCCCCTCCTCCGCCCCCACCCAGCTCCCGCCGATGTACATCCGCAGGTGCTCGCCCATCGCTCACCTCCGCCCGCATCTTCGGCCCGGGCAGGTGCACCGGCAAGCCGCGTTGCGGAGCGAGCAACGTCCGGCGCCACGTCGTCCCCGGGATGCGGCACACTGCCACCGGGGGATCGGACGTGGCGACGGAGCAGACGTACGACTACGTGGTCGTGGGGGGCGGATCGGCCGGCTGCGTGCTGGCGAACCGCCTGACGGCCGACCCCTCCACCCGGGTGCTCGTGCTCGAGGCCGGCCGGCCCGACTACCGGTTCGACGTCTTCATCCACATGCCGGCCGCCCTCACGTTCCCCATCGGCAGCCGGTTCTACGACTGGGGCTACGAGTCCGAGCCGGAGCCCCACATGCACGGTCGGAGGATCTACCACGCCCGGGGGAAGGTCCTGGGCGGCTCGAGCAGCATCAACGGCATGATCTTCCAGCGGGGCAACCCGCTCGACTACGAGCACTGGGCGGAGGCCCCGGGGATGGAGGCGTGGGACTACGCCCACTGCCTCCCGTACTTCAAGCGGATGGAGACGTGCCTGGCCGCCGCCCCCGATGATCCCTGGCGGGGGCGGTCCGGTCCGTTGATCGTGGAGCGGGGCCCGGCCACGAACCCGCTCTTCGCCGCCTTCTTCCGGGCCGCCGAGGAGGCCGGGTACGAGCGCACCGCCGACGTGAACGGCTACCGGCAGGAGGGGTTCGCGCCGTTCGACCGCAACATCCACCGGGGACGGCGCCTCTCCGCGGCCCGCGCGTACCTGCACCCCGTCCGGCATCGCCGCAACCTGGCCATCCGGACCCGGGCCTTCGTCACCCGGATCGTGTTCCAGGGCACCCGGGCGGTGGGGGTGGAGTACGTGTGGCGGGGGTCGGCCCGCAGGGTCCGGGCCGGGGAGGTCCTCCTGTGCGGCGGCGCGATCAACACCCCGCAGCTCCTCCAGCTGTCCGGGGTGGGGAACGCGGAGCACCTGGAGCCACTCGGGATCCCCGTGGTCCACCACCTCCCCGGGGTGGGCGAGAACCTCCAGGACCACCTCGAGGTGTACGTGCAGTACGCGTGCAAGCAGCCGGTGTCGGTCGCTCCGTACCTGAAGTACCGGTGGCGTCCCTGGGTCGGGTTCCTGTGGTTGTTCCTCCGGGCCGGACCGGGGGCCACGAACCACTTCGAGGGAGGGGGCTTCGTCCGCAGCAACGAGGAGGTCGACCGGCCGAACGTGATGTTCCACTTCCTGCCCATCGCGGTCCGCTACGACGGCTCGAAGCCGGCCGCCGGGCACGGCTACCAGGTGCACGTGGGGCCGATGTTCTCCGACTCCCGGGGATGGGTCCGGATCCGGAGCGCGGACCCCCGGCACAAGCCGGCCCTGCGGTTCAACTACCTCTCCACCGAGCGGGACCGCCGGGAGTGGGTGGAGGCGGTGCGGATCGCCCGCCGGATCCTGAACCAGCCGGCGTTCGATCCCTACAACGGCGGCGAGCTGTCGCCGGGGCCGGCGGTGGAGAGCGACGAGGAGATCCTGGGATGGGTCCGGCGGGACGCCGAGACCGCGCTGCACCCCTCCTGCACCTGCCGGATGGGACGGGACGAGATGGCCGTGGTGGATCCGGCCACGATGAAGGTCCACGGGGTGGAGGGCCTCCGGGTCGTGGACGCGTCGGTCTTCCCCCGGATCACGAACGCCAACATCTACGCGCCGGTCATGATGGTCGCGGAGAAGGCGGCCGACCTCATCGCCGGCAACACGCCGCTCCCGCCGGAGCACCTGGAGTTCTACCGGCACCGCCGGCAGGGAGCCCCGGCGCCGCCCTCGACGTGAACGGGGCCGGGGGGCTCGACCCCCCGGCCCCGTCCGCCGCTACTCGGCCGGGATCTCCTGGTGGATCCGCGTCAGGTCGATCCCCTGCTGGCGACGCACGACCCGGGCCACGATGTAGATCAGGAGCGCGATGCCGTACAGGATCCCGAGGTACACGAGCGAGGCGGGGTTCCCGATCCCGATCCCGTACAGCCGGTCGAACAGCCACTTGTAGATCGCCCAGCCCAGGAAGAGGACCGTGAGGACCCCCGCCACGGTGATCAGCGGGACGCCTCCGATCCGGTACCGCGATACCGGCGAGTTCTCGTAGATCGCCGGCCGCCGCCAGGGGAGGATCGTCGCCGCCACGGCGCTCCCGAAGTACGTCACCGCGATCACCAGCGTGGCGTCGAGGGTGTACGTGACGAACTCGCCCCAGTAGGCGTAGAGGGCGCTGATCACGATCGAGGGGATGAACATGAGGAGCAGCGCCCCGGTCGGCACGTGCCGCTTCTCGGACACGTTCGCCGCCCACTCCGGGAGGATGCGGTCGAAGGCCGCGGCGAAGATGACCCGGGTGGAGGAGAGGAACAGCGTCCCCGCCCATCCCACGAACCAGGCCCCGAACACCAGGACCATGAGGATCTGGAACAGCCGGTTGTGGACGTAGAAGCTCGCCAGCAGCGGCGGGTACGGCCAGATCGGGATGGTCGGGGCGACCTCCGAGCCGTAGATCGCGAACCAGTAGTTCGCGTTGGCCGCGTTGAAGAACTCCCAGCCGAACGTCTTGGCCGCCAGCAGGACGAAGACGATCGACATCGCGGCCGTGATCCACAGCCCCCAGAACATGCCGTTGAAGACGCGCTTGAAGTCCCCGGCCCCCCGAACCTCGCCGTACAGGGTGGCCCCCCAGTTCGGGTACAGGATCCAGAAGAGCATGAACGGGACGAGGAGCAGGGTGGAGCCGAAGAACGGCGAGAGCGTCACCTCCCGCATCGAGATCCCGTTGCCCTCGGCCGCGGCCCGGATCGTCTCCCGGTACACGTTGCCGCTCGTGCCGAACAGGCTGGCCGCCTCCTGGTTGAAGGCGCTCTCGAACCCGCTCCGCGAGCCGAAGAGCATGATCGCGAACATCACCACGAGGCCGACGATGGCCAGGGAGAAGCAGGCCTTCTGGACCCGGGCGTAGCCCTCCATGCCCAGGGAGACCAGGTACCCGGCCAGGAGGATCGTGAGGAGCGAGACGATGAACACGCCGTTCTTGGTGACGAGCGCGCTCACCAGCCCGTCGAACCCCAGCAGGGCCGCCAGGGGCTGGAGGATCTGGACCGTCAGGATGTTCCCGTAGATCGGCGCCCAGTGCCACAGGATGAACCACCACCCGGTGACCGACAGGACGAAGGCCACGCCGCCGGAGAGGACGCGGCTCTGCCAGACGTAGTCGCCGCCGGCCCGCGGCATGGCCGCGATCAGGCCGGCGTACGTGACGACCAGGAACGAGACGCCGACCGCGGACAGCAGGATGGCCGGGATCACCTGTCCGTCCGGGACGAACGGGAGGACGGACAGGCTGAAGTACATCCCGAGCGTGACGAGGTTCACCGACATGAACGCGTAGACGAAGGCGTCGAACGCGTTCCACCCCTTCACCAGCCCCGTCGCCTTGCGCAGGAACAGCGTCGGGGTCTCGCCGGTCGTTGCCATGCGTCCCCCCTTTCCGCGGCCGCCCCGGGGCGGCCGTCCCCTAGCCGTTCACGAGCAGGTAGTTCTTGATCCGCAGCTTCTTCGGATCCACCTCCAGCAGCGCCCCCTGGAGGACGCCGTCCTCGTACTGGCTCCCCGGGTTCACCGCGAGGGTCTCGCCCAGCCGCACCGTCCCCTTGCTCTCGTGGATGTGCCCGTGGAGCGAGAGGAGCGGCTGGTGTTCGAGGATCGACTCCCGCACCGCCCGGGAGCCCACGGGCCGCATCGCCCGTCCCCCGTGGAGGTACTTCATGTCGTCGTCGAGCGCGGGCGCCTCGTCCAGGTTCGACCCGTACGGCGGCGCGTGGAAGTTGAAGATGGCCCGCTTCACGTCGGGGACCCGTTCGACCATCCGCTCGATCCGCTCCCGGAGCTTGGGCTCCGGCGCCTCCCGGTAGGTCCTCCAGGGCGTCGGGTTCGTCCACCCCATCGAGACCAGCGAGAGCCCGTCGAGGTCGATCACCCGGGCCTCGCCCTGCTCCACGACGGAGGATCGGGCGATGATCTCGTCGACCTTGAAGATGTCGTCGTTGCCCGGGCAGACGAAGCAGCGCAGGTCCGTCCCGGCCAGCTTCTCCTCGGCGATCGCCATCCACCGCTCCACGGTGGCCAGGATCTCCTGCTCGAACCGCCGCTGGACCAGCCCGTCGTCGGCGGCGAGCGCGGCCATCTCCTCGGGGGAGACCACGACCGGGTAGTAGCCCCGGTTCGCGATCCGCCGCTTCATCTCCCGGAGCTCCTCCTCCGTGCCGAGCGTGTAGGGGATCTCCTGCAGCGTCACCTGGTACGTGCCGTCCCGGGCCACGATGGGGATCATCGCCTTCCCGGTCATGTCCCCGCCCAGGATCAGGACGTCCGCGCCGTAGAAGGGGCCTGCGTTCAGGAACTTCCGCCAGCAGACCTCGGAGCCGTGGACGTCGGTCGCGTAGAAGATCTTCACCGGCCTGGCCCCATCTTCCGTCCGCCCACGGGCGGGGGCAAGGGACGCGTTGCGGCAGGCACAACCCTCACCGGGCGACCTCCTCCGGCAGCTCGTACCAGCGGACCCGCTCGCCGACCCGGGCCCGGAGCTTCCACCGGAGGCTCTTCGGGAACCGGTCGGCGGCCTCCCGGAGGGCCCGGGCCTGGCCGATCGGGTCGTGCGGGGGGTCGGGGGGGATCAGCCGATCCCTGGTGGCGGGGTCGAGCCCGGCCACGAGGTCCAGGTTGCCGGTCACGGTCCGCCACCACCCCCAGTCGTCGCCCAGCACCTGGGCCAGGCGGGCCAGCCCGATGGCGTCCGGGGGGTCCCCCTCCCGGACCGGGAAGGCCGCCAGGAGGTAGACCGCGTCCTGGAGGTCCTTCTCGTTCAGCTCGACGATCTGCAGCTTGGAGAGCAGCAGGTCCGTGGGGTCGAGCGTGTAGGGCATCCGCTCGATCCGGTCCCGGAACTCGAGCACGTGGCACATGTCGAGCCGGTCGATGAGCACGTCCACCGCCAGCCCGTCCGGGCTCCGGAAGTACATCTGCTTGTGGCCGTGGAGGTTGTTGAACAGGCGGTCGGGCTCGAAGCCCTCCGCGGACAGGAACCGGGTGAGCTCCGGGCGGCTCCGGGACACGGAGGCCAGGTCCAGGTCCTGGTCCCTGCGGGTCCGGGGAGGGAAGGCCGGGCACAGCAGGCGGACGGCCTGCCCCCCGACCAGCCGCAGGGGGATCCCCCGGCCCCCGGCCCGGTCGATCAGCGCCACGGCCCGCTCGAGCGCCCCGTCGCCCCCGTGCGCGTTCCCCTCCACGAGCGCAGTCTAGGGCCGGGGCGATCGAGGGCGGATTGAACGGCCGTTCAACACGGGATACGCTCGGCCCGCCGAGGAGGTGAGGGAGGCCGATGTACCCGATGCGCGACGAGGACCGGGCCGTCCAGGAGCGGGCCCGACGGTTCGTGGACGAGGAGCTGATCCCCAGGGAGCAGGAGGCGGAGATGCACGGCGGGGAGCTCCCCCCCGACGTGGTCCACCGGCAGAAGGAGCGGCTCCGGGAGCTCGGCCTGTGGTCGATCAACATGCCCCGGGAGCTCGGGGGGGCCGGGCTCTCGATGTTCCAGCAGGTCCTGGTCCAGGAGCAGATCGGCAGGGCCACGAACGGGCTGGGCTGGGTGGTCCACGCCGGCCCCTCGTGGGCCGTCGGCGTGATGAACGAGGACCAGGTCGAGCGGTTCCTCCGGCCGCTCACGACCGGCGAGCGGCGCGAGTGCTACGCGATCACGGAGGAGGGGGCAGGCTCGGACGTCGACGCGATCCGGACCACGGCCCGTCGGGAGGGCGACGTCTACGTGATCGACGGGGAGAAGTGGCACGTGACGTCGTTCAACAAGGCCGACCTCGTCTTCGTGCAGGCCCGGCTCACCGAGGGCCCCCACGCCGGGGCCCACTGCCTCTTCGCCGTGGAGAAGGGGGCGCCCGGGTTGGTCGAGGTGCGCCGCCCCGCCTACAGCCACACGTACTCGGACCACCACTCGATCCTCCGGTTCGAGGGGGTCCGGGTGCCGGCCGCGGACCGGATCGGGGAGGAGGGCGACGGGATGGCCTACGCCTACGCCTGGTTCCGGTACGAGCGGCTGATGATCGCGGCCCGGTGCTGCGGCGCGGCCGAGCGGCTGATCGAGGAGGCCACGGCGTTCGCCGTGGACCGCGTCCAGTTCGGACGCCCCATCATGGAGTTCCAGGCCGTCTCCCATCCCCTCGCCGACTCCGTGGTCGAGCTCTGGGGAGCCCGGCTGATGACCTACCGGACGGCCCAGGAGATCGACGAGGGTGCCGACGTCAAGCTCCAGCACGCGCACTGCTCGGCCGCCAAGCTGGCCGCGAGCGAGATGGCCAACCGCGTGGCGGACCGGGCCGTGCAGGTCTTCGGGGGGCGGGGATACATGCGCGAGAACGTGGCCGAGCGCTTCTACCGGGAGCTCCGGGTGGACCGGATCTGGGAGGGGACCTCGGAGATCCAGCGGAACATCCTGGCCGGCCAGCTGGCGAAGCGCGGGGCCCGCTGGCTGGCGGGCTGAGCG
>DATLZP010000064.1:0-12531 GCA_035573935.1 Actinomycetota bacterium | reverse complement strand
GTCGGCGTGGCCGGCGGAACCTCGCCCCACGCATCCTCGGACCGAGAGCGGACGAAGCCCCGGACCCGATCCATGATCTGCTGGTAGCGCTCCCGCCCGGCCCTCGTCCCCAGGACGTACGCCGCGCCGCCCAGCACCAGGGTCCGCAGCATGCCCCCACGCTTGGACACCCGCTGCTTCACCTCGACCGACCGGCCGCCCGCCATCCGCTCGAGCAACGCGAGCAGACGCTCCCTGCTCCCCCGCTCCTGGTCGAGCTCCTGACGGAGGAAGCGGATCTCGGTGCGGAGACGCTCGTTCTCGTGATCCGCGTCCTCAGCCCGGTCGCTGAGCCGCCGCTCGCGGACCCGCGTGCGCATCTCGCTCAACCGGTTCCCGACATCGCTCCCGATGTGCATGCCATCCCCTCCTCCAGGTCGCCACACCACCGGCGGACGCCGACGGCTCCAGCGGTTCGATACCCGCCGCTTGAGGGCCCGAAACGGCTCCCCCGCGTGCATCCGGCCGGGATGGCGTGGGTAAGCAGCCCCCGTGCGACCAGCGGTGCTCCGGCGGACCGTCGAACGGGCCGACGCGATCCAGCGCGGCTCCTCGATCCCGCGGGTCCTGGTGGCGACCGTCAAGAAGTTCGGAGAGGACCGCGCCGGGCAGCTGGCCGCCCTGATCGCGTACTACGGCTTCTTCTCGCTCTTCCCGTTGCTGCTCGCGCTGGTCACGGGCGTGGCCCTCGTGGTCGACGACCCCGCGGTCCAGCGCCGGATCCTCGACGCCGCGCTGGGCCTGTTCCCCGTGATCGGCGAGCGGATCGGCCGCAACATCCGCGCGCTCCCGGCGAAGGGCGTGGCGCTGGCCGTGGGGCTGGCCGGGGCGGTGTGGGCCGGGCTGGGTGTGGTCAGGGCGGCACAGGCGGCGATGGACCGCATCTGGCACGTGCCGGTCCGACGGCAGCCGGGCTTCGTCGCCGCGGTCCTCCGGGGCCTGGTGATGCTCGCCACGCTCGGGGTCTTCGTGCTGGTGGCCTCCACCCTGGGCGGGGGTGCGCTCGCCGCCCAGGGCGGGGACCCGTGGGTGAGAGGCGCGGCCGTGGCCGGGTCGGTCCTGGTGAACCTGACCGTCTTCCTCGTCGCGTTCCGCATCCTCACGGTGGCGGACGTCGGGTGGCGCGACGTGCTGCCGGGAGCCGTGCTGGCGGCGATCGCCTGGACGCTGCTCCAGGCCGCCGGCGGCTACCTCGTCGGCCGCCAGCTGGAGCGGGCCGCCCCCACGTACGGCTTCTTCGCCGTCGTGATCGGTGCGTTGACCTGGCTCTCGCTCGGGGCGCAGCTCACGCTGTTCGCGGCGGAGCTGAACGTGGTGCTGGCCAGGGAGCTCTCTCCCCGGGCGCTCGACCCCGACGACCTGACGGAGGCCGACCGACGGGCGCTCACCGCGCTGGCCAAGGCCGAGGAACGGAGGGAGGAGGAGGACGTGGACGTGCGGTTCGAGGACGGGGATGGGCGGACGGCGGACCTCGGCGCCCACGAGGGCCGGGGAGGGGGGGACTCGATCCCGGCGCTCCTCCGGGCGATCGCCACCGACGCATCGACGCTCGTCCGCAAGGAGATCGAGCTGGCCCGCCAGGAGCTGGCGGAGGGGGTCCGGGCCCGGGCGGTGGGCCTGGCGCTGTTCGGGGCGACGGCCGTCGCCGGGGTGTTCCTGGTGCTGTTCCTGGGGCTGGCCGGGGCGGCGGCGTTGGCCCTCATCCTGCCGACCTGGGCGGCGCACGCCCTGGTGGCGGCGACCTTCGCCGCCCTGGCGGCAGGGACGGCCCTGGCCGGCCGCCGGGCCCTCCGGCGGGCCCCGCTCGCGCCCCAGCGGACGAGGAGGACGATCGAGGAGGACGTGCGATGGGTACGGGACCGGCTGAGACGGTGACGGAGATCGAGCGCACCCGGGAGCGGCTCGACCGGAACCTCCGTCAACTCGAGGCGCGGCTGCCGGCGCCGGCGGCCTGGATGCGTCGCGCCGTGGGGATCGCCGTGGGCGGGGGGATCGGCTCGACGGTCGTGGCGTTCCTCGTCCGGCGCTTCCGGGCCCGGCGCGAGGAGCGGCGCCTCCGTCGGATCGAGCAGCGACTGGCCCGGCTGGAGGACGACCTGCACGCGCTCCTCGTCGGGCGCTGAGGGGAACGGCCGGTTTGCACGGCGGACCCCCGGGGCAAGCCTGGGGGAGGAACGAGGCGGAGGTGCGAGATGGAGCCGTGGGCCTGGATCGTGGTGATCGTCGTGGTGCTCGTCGCGCTCGCCCTGGCCGCGTGGGCGGCGGTCCGCACGTGGCGGACGAGGCAGCTGCGCGAGCGTTTCGGGCCGGAGTACGAGCGGGTCGTGGAGGAACGCGAGGACCGTTCGGAGGCGGAACGGGAGCTGATGGAGCGCCGGAGGCGGCGGGAGCGGCTGGACATCCAGGCCCTCCCGCCGGAGCGCCGGGAGGCGTACCGGGCGAGGTGGGAGGAGGTCCAGGCCCGGTTCGTCGATGACCCGCCGTCGGCGCTCGTGGCGGCCGACGACCTGGTGACGGAGGTGCTCCGGGAGCGCGGGTACCCGTTCGAGGACTTCGAGCAGCGGGTGGCGGACCTCTCCGTGGACCACCCGGAGCTCGCGGCCCGGTACCGGGAGGCCCGGGCCACCCTGGGGGCGAGCCTCCAGGGGCCCGCCGACACGGACCGGGCCCGGGAGGCGATGGTCCACTACCGGTCGCTGTTCGAGGAGCTCACGGCCGAGGCCCCGGGGGCCCGCCGGGAGGTCCGCTGAGAGGGGCGTACGGAGGGAGGTCGCGGGATGTCGATCCTGGTCCGTCACGCGATGACCGAGGCCCCCCGGACCGTCCGGCCCGACATGTCGGCCGCGGACGCGGCCGCCCTGATGGCGCAGTTCGACGTGGGGTCGATCCCGGTGGCCGAGGAAGGCAGGCTCCTCGGCATCGTCACCGATCGCGACCTGGTGACGCGGGTCATCGCGGAGGGGATGGACCCCCGCGGGGTGGCGGTCTCCGACATCATGACCAAGGCCACGGTGACCGTGAGCCCCGACGCCCAGCTCGGCCAGGCGCGTGACCTGATGCGGGAGCGGAAGATCCGGCGCCTCCCCGTCGTGAAGGGAGACCGGCTGGTCGGCATCCTCTCGCTGGGCGACGTGGCGGTGGCCGATGCCTCCAAGCGGCTCGTGGGGGAGGCCCTCGAGGCGATCTCCGGCTCGGCGTCCACCCACGATCTGAACGAGGGACCGGACCGAGGGACCCCGGGGAGGAGCGGGGGCTGAGCCGGGAGGCGTCGGCGAGCACGCGGCGTTCCGGGACCGCTCGGGGGTGATCCCAGGCCGTGGACGGCGAACGCGGGGCGCGGGACGCGACGGGGTCGGGTACCCCCGTCTCCGTGGCCGGGTCGGGGGCCCGGGACGAGCCGGACCGCCCGGAGCTCATGGAGGTCGTGGACCGGCTGCTCGCCGTCCTGGCCCGGGTCGACGTCCCCTACGTGTTCATCGGGGGGATCGCCTCGATGCTCCTGGGCAGGCGGCGGTGGATCAGGGACGTCGACGTGCTCGTCCGGATCGAGGACGCCCGCCGGGTCCTGGAGGCGCTCGCCGCCGACGGGTTCGAGATCGAGGAGACGCACCCGCACTGGCTCTACAAGGCCGCGCTGGCCCGGGTCACGGTGGACGTGATCTTCCGCTCGACGCGGGACGTGATGCTGGACGACGAGATGCTGGACCGCACCGTGTGGCGCGAGCTCGACGGGAGGAGGATCCCGCTCGCGCCGCCCGAGGACGTGATCGTGATGAAGGCCATCGCCACCGACGAGGACACCGCGCGCTACTGGTACGACGCACTGGCGATCATCGGGCACTCGGAGCTGGACTGGGACTACCTGCTGGACCGGGCCCACCAGCACGGCGCCCGGCGGGTGCTCTCGCTCCTGCTCTACGCCCAGTCCAACGACCTCCTCGTGCCGAACCGGGTGATCGAGGTGCTGATCAGGAGGATCCTGTGGGGAGGGGGCGTCCGATGGGGTGAGGGGTGAGGAGACGTACCTCGAGGAGCGGATCCACGAGGCGCTGACCACCGACGGCCGCGTCGCGGAGCCGGAGCTGGACGTCCGCCTGGCGGGGGGGCGCGTGTTCGTGCGGGGGACCGTGCCCTCGGTGGAGCGCCGACGCGCGATCGACGCGGTGATCCGGGAGCGCTTCCCCGGGCTCGAGGTGGTGAACGAGACGTCGGTCCTCCCGCCCACCCCCAAGGGGGAGGAGGAGCAGGTCCGGTGATCCGCCTGGCGGCCGCCGGCGACCTGCACTTCGGCGCCGACTCCCGGGGGAGGCTGCGTCCCGCCCTGGCCTCCCTCCGGGGCCAGGCCGACGCGCTCCTCCTGGCCGGGGACCTCACGCAGACCGGCGAGCCGGAGCAGGCCGCGGCGTTGGCCGGCGAGCTCGGCACCTGCCCCGTCCCGGTGATCGCGGTCCTGGGGAACCACGACTACCACGCGGAGCGGGAGGGGGAGGTCCGCGCCGTCCTGGCCGCGGCCGGCGTCACCGTGCTGGAGGGTGGGTCCACGGTCATGGACGTGGATGGCTGCCGGGTGGGCGTGGTGGGGGCGAAGGGGTTCGGCGGCGGGTTCGTCGGATCCTCCGGCTCCGAGTTCGGCGAGCCGGAGATGAAGGCCTTCGTCCGGTCCGCCAAGCGCGCGGCGGATCGGGTCGAGCGTCGCCTCCTCGAGCTGGAGGACGCGGTCGACCTGCGGATCGTCGTCCTCCACTACGCCCCGGTCCGCGACACGTTGCGGGGGGAGCCGCCGGAGCTGTTCCCCTTCCTCGGCAGCTACCACCTCGGGGAGGCGATCGATCGAGCCGGGGCCGACCTCGTGGTCCACGGCCACGCTCACCGGGGCACCGAGAAGGGAGTGACCCCGGGCGGCGTGGAGGTGCGCAACGTCGCCCAGCCGGTGCTCGGCGCGCCGTACCAGATCTACCGGTTCTCCTGATCCCGCCCGCTCGGCCGGGCCCCGTTTCGCCCTCCCCCGCGCCGGGTATGCACGCACCGGGGTCGCATCCGGATCCCCGCCACTCCCGATCCGAGCGAGTCACGGGGACCGCCGGAGGTGAGATCGCATGGCGCACCTGATGCAGGGTCGTTCCTCGCGCAGGGTCAGGGCATCGTTCCGGACCGGAGCGGTGCTCCTAGTGGGAGGTGGGATCGGCGCCCTCCTGAGCTACCTGTGGGACCCCGATCGGGGACGCGCCCGGCGGGTGCGGCTCCGGGACCGGGCCGCGGGGCTGGGCCGGCGGGTCCGGCGCCGCGGCGCTCGGCGGGGGTGGAAGGCGATCTCAGACGCCCGGGGGCTGATCCTCCGGCTGCGGCATCGGCGGGAGGAGATCCCGGAGAACGACGAGACCTTGGTGCAGAAGGTCCGCAGCGAGGTCCTGGGCCGGGGGGACATGCCGTCGGGCGTCACGGTGGGTGCGGAGCGGGGCGTCGTGTCCCTCCGCGGCCAGGTCCAGCACCCGCACGACATCCGGACGCTGGAGCGCGCCGTCCGGCGGGTCCCGGGCGTGCGCGGGGTGGAGAACCTCCTCCACCTGCCCGGGGTCCCGCCCAGGAACACCGAGCCCGCCCATCGGGTGGGGGGCTGAGGCCGCTCGCGGCGGCCCGCTGGAGGGAGGCACGGTGGAGCTCGGGTACACGCTGTCCGCCGAGGAGCATCCGGGGAGCCGGCTGGTCGACCTGGCCGCCAGGGCCGAGGAGACGGGGTTCGGCTTCGCCACGGTCTCCGACCACTACCACCCCTGGACCGACCGACAGGGGCACGCCCCCTTCGTCTGGGCCGTGCTCGGCGGCGTGGCGCGGGCCACCGAACACCTCCACGTGATGACCGGCGTGACCTGTCCGACGATGCGGATCCATCCCGCGATCGTGGCTCAGGCGGCAGCGACGGCGGCCGAGATGCTCCCGGGGCGCTTCTCGCTCGGCGTCGGGACGGGGGAAGCGCTGAACGAGCACGTCCTGGGCGATCCGTGGCCCCCCGCCGAGGTCCGCCTGGAGATGCTCGAGGAGGCGATCGAGCTGATGCGCGAGCTCTGGACGGGCTCCCCGGTCACGTTCCGCGGGTCCTACTACACGGTGGACCACGCCCGGATCTACACGCTGCCCGAGCGCCCGCCGCCGGTCGTCGTGGCCTCGTCCGGCTCCTCGTCGGCCGCCGTGGCGGCGGCCGCCGGCGACGGGCTGATCACCACGGCGCCGAACGGGGAGCTCCTCCGGGCCTACCGGGAGGCGGGCGGCGACGGGCCCGTTTACGGCCAGCTCACCGTCTGCTGGGCGGAGACGGCCCGGGAGGCCCGCCGGACCGCGCTCGAGTGGTGGCCGACCTCGGCGGTGCCGGGCGAGCTGTCCCAGGAGCTCCCGCTCCCTCGGCACTTCGAGCAGGCGGCGAGCCTCGTCACCGAGGACGCGGTCTCGGAGGCGATCGTCTGCGGGCCGGACCCGGAGGCGCACCTCGGAGCGATCGACCGGTTCGCCCGAGCCGGGTTCGACCGCCTGACCGTGCACCAGGTGGGGCCGGACCAGGAGGGGTTCTTCCGCTTCTACGGGTCGGAGGTGCTTCCCCGGCTCCGGGACCGGGTCGCCTGAGGGTGACTCCCCCGGCGACGCAACGCATGCCCGGGGGGAGCGACGGGTATCTAGGGAGGGCTCGGACCTCGCTGGCGGGGCGTGCGAGGGAAGACGGTCCGACGGTCCCGCCCGGCTCGGAGGGATCCGGGCCGCGGGCCACGCAGAGGGGGTCGGGGGGCGGCGCGTCCCCCGGCCCTCGACTGCTCGGTCCGCCCCCTCGGCTCCCGGATGGGGAGGGACCGTGACGGGGGACGCGTCCGGCTCCCACCGCCGAGCTCCCCATCCCGAGCCCCTGGCTCCCTCCCCCGGCACCTACCTGCCCCTCGAGCCGATGCTGGCCCGGTCCGTGCGGAGCGTGCCCCGTGACGGCTACCTGTACGAGCCGAAATGGGACGGCCTCCGCTGCCTGGCCTGGAGCGACGGCCGGGAGGTCCTGCTCCGGAGCCGTCACGGCCGACCGCTGGAGCGCTACTTCCCGGAGCTCGTGGAGGCCTTCCGCGCGGTCCGTGAAGCCCCGGTCACGGTGGACGGGGAGATCGTCGTTTCCACCGGGCGGGGCCTGGACTTCGCCGGCGCGCTGAGCCGGATCCACCCGGCCGCCTCGCGCGTGGAGCGTCTGCGACGGGAGATCCCCGCCCGCTTCATCGCCTTCGACCTCCTGCTCGTCGGAGGCCGCCCGCTGGGGGAGCGTCCGTTCCGGGAGCGGCGGGACGAGCTGGAGCGCGCGCTCGGGGGCCGGGCCGGACCTCTCGCCGTCAGCCCGATCAGGGACGACCCGGCGCTCGCCGCCACCTGGCTCGCCCGCTACGCGGGGCGGGGCGTGGACGGCGTCGTCGCGAAGCACGTCGGGCTGCGCTACCGACCGGGGGAGCGTGCCATGCTCAAGGTGAAGCGGGCCCGGACCGCGGACTGCGTCCTGGCCGGGCTGCGGCTCTTCGAGGAGCCGCCGGCGGTGGCCTCGCTCCTCCTCGGCCTGTACGACGCTCTGGGGGCGCTCCGCCACGTGGGTGTGGTGAGCCAGCTTCCCGGCGCGGCGCGAGCGCGCTTGCTCGAGCTCCTCCTCCGCCGCGCCGTCCCCCTCGCCTCGCACCCATGGGTCGGCGGGTTCCTCCTGGAGCGGAGCCCGGTTGGCCGACTCGCGGGGGCGGCCGGCCGATGGACCCCCGACATGGAGCTGGACTGGGTCCCGCTCCGGCCCGACCTGGTGTGCGAGGTCTCGTACGACCACTTCGACGTGGATCGCTTCCGCCACCCCGCGCGGTTCGTGAGGTGGCGGCCGGGTCGGGACCCCCGGTCCTGCACGTTCGAGCAGCTGCCGCTGGGGGCGGCCGATCCCGGCGAGCTCCTGGAGCGGACGTGACGGCCCGCGTCCGCGCCCACGGGCCGAGCGCCCCACGCGCCACCGATCAGGTGCGGGGTGCACCGGAGACCAGCAGGTCGCTCCCCGCTCGGAACCACCGCATGTCGTCCAGCCGCACGGCATCCGACACCCGCCGGACCCCGAGGTCCTCCACCGCCTCACGGCCGGCGCCCATGATCGACGGCGCCACGCTCACCACGACCCGGTCGGCCAGGCCCGCCCGGAGGAACGAGGTCAGGACCCTGGCCCCGCCCTCCACCAGCACCGAGCCGATCCCCATCTCCGCGAGCGCCCGGAGCCCCGCCGAGAGCTCCACGCCCTCCGCCCCGGCCGGCACCTCTCGGACCACGACGCCCAGGCCGCGGAGCCGTTCCCGCCGCTCGGGGGGAGCGGCGGGGGTCGTGAGGACCACGGTCGGCGCCTCGGGGTCGTAGACCCTGGCCTGGGGGGCGGTGCGGAGCCGTCCGTCCAGGACCACCCGGATGGGCGACGCGCCGGGGACGAGGCGCACGGTGAGCCGGGGATCGTCGGCGAGCACCGTCCCCGCCCCGACCAGCACCGCGTCGCACGCCGCCCGCAGCGCGTGGGCCACCGCGCGCTCCCGGGGCCCGCTGATCCACCGCGCATCGCCCGTCCGGGTGGCGATGCGGCCGTCGAGCGTCTGGGCGTACTTGAGGACCACGAAGGGCCGGCCCTCCCGGAGCCGGACCGGGCCCAGCAGCGCCCGGACGTCGGGCGGCGGCCCCATCCCGTCGACCGGGGGCTCCCCCAGCGCCCCGACGTGGCCCAGCCGCTGCTCCTTGGTCTCGACGTACCGGAAGTTCCGGACGTGGCCGGCGGTCGGCAGCGGGATCCGCTCCTCGACCGGGATCCCGCCCCGCACGAGCCCATCCACCTTCGCCGGGTTGTTCGTGAGGAGTCGGACCGATGCGACGCCGAGCGCCTGGAGGCAGCGGCAGGCCTCGTCGTAGTCGCGATCGTCCACCGGCCATCCCAACAGGCGGTTCGCGTCCACGGTGTCCGCACCGCGGTCCTGCAGGACGTAGGCCCGCAGCTTGTTCACCAGGCCGATCCCCCGGCCCTCCTGGCCGGTGGCGTACAGCAGCACGCCCCGGCCCTCCGCCGCGATCCTCCGCAGCGCCCACCGCAGCTGCACGCCGCAGTCGCAACGGAGCGACCCCAATGCGTCCCCGGTCAGGCACTCCGAATGGAGCCGCACCAGCACCGAGCGACCGTCCCCCAGCTCCCCCCGAACCAGGGCCAGGTACACCGAGCCGGAGGGAAGCTCGAACGCGTGCACGTCGAACAGGCCGGCGGCGGTGGCGATGGGCACGCGGACGGTCTCGCGGAGCCGGGTCACGGCCGGTTCATCCCCACCAGCCGGCCCGCCGAAACGGTTGCCCCGACCGCGGGCCGGGTAACAGGCTCTCGATGATCGACCTGGAGGCGGCCGCCGGGGCTCGGCGGTGGGGCGCGCGGGCCGAGCGTGCCCGGGCCGTGCGGTTCCTCGGGCCGCGGGAGGTGGACCTGGAGGAGGTGGAGCTCCCCCCGCCCGGGCCCGGGGAGGTCGTCGTCGCGACGCGCACCTCCGGGATCAGCGCCGGGACCGAGATGCTCGCCTACCGCGGCCTGCTCGACCCCGCCCTCCCCCTCGACGAGCGGCTGCCCGCACTGGGGGGCACGTTCCGGTACCCCTTCCGGTACGGGTACAGCGCCGTCGGGGTGGTGGAGCGGTCCCGCTCGGATCGGCCCGAGGGGTCGATCGTGTTCGCCTTCCACCCGCACCAGGACCGGTTCGTGGTCCGGTCGGAGGACGTGATCGCGCTGGACGGGGTCGATCCCGACGCGGCGACCCTCCTCCCCCAGGTCGAGACGGCGCTCCAGGTGCGCCTCGACGTGGGGGAGGCGACGGGTCGGACCATCGTCGTCACCGGCCTGGGGGTCGTGGGCCTGCTCACCGCGGCCCTCCTGGCCCGGGCCGGGGCGGACGTGCTCGGCGCGGACCCCCTCCCCTGGCGCCGCCGGGCGGCGGCGGGCTTCGGCGTCCGGACCACCGACCCGGGGGAGACGGCAGATGCGGTCGCCCGGGCCACCCGCAGGGCCGGCGCCGACGTCGTGGTGGAGGCGAGCGGCGACCCGGGAGCGCTGGGGCCGGCGCTGGGGCTCCTCCGCCACGAGGGGACGGCGGTCGTGGCCTCCTGGTACGGGACGAGGCCGGTCGCCCTCCCGCTCGGCGGGGCGTTCCACCGACGGCGGCTCTCCATCGTGAGCTCGCAGGTCTCCACGATCCCCGCCCGCCTGGCCGATCGGTGGGACCTGCCCCGTCGGCGACGGGCGGCCCTCGGGCTCCTCCGCGACCTCCCGGTGGCCTCGCTCCTCACCCACCGGTTCCCGTTCGAGCGGGCGGCCGAGGCGTACGCGGCGATCGATCGCGGGGAGGAGGGACTCCTCCACGCGGTCCTCGAGTACCCGTGACCTTCGAGGTCGGACGCTCCGCCCGGGTCCGGGCCTTCCACCGGATGGAGGGGATGCCGGGACCGGAGGGCCGGCGGCACCCCCACGAGTACCGGATCGAGGTGGTGGTGGAGCGGCGAGCGCTGGATGAGCGAGGGATGGTCATCGACCTCGACGTCCTGGCCGCCGCGCTGGAGGAGCTCACCGGCACGATGGTCGGCGCCGACCTGGACGATGCGCTCCCCGAGCACCGGGGAGGCGTCACCGTCGAGCTCCTGGCGCGATGGGCCCACGGGGTGCTGCGCGGGGCCGTCCGGACCGATGGGGGGGAGGCGCTCGCGGTCCGGGTCTTCGAGTCCGAGGATGCCTTCGGCGGGTTCCGCGGTCCGGCGTGAGGACGAGCGAACGATCAACGCACGGCGTTCGGCCGCAGCTCCTCGTAGGCGGCGAGGCAGCGTTCGGCGCAGGCCCCCCAGGTGAACCGCTCGACGGCCACGGCCCGGGCCTCGGCGCCCATCCGCGCCGCGGTGCGGGGCTCCCCGAGGAGGCGGCGCAGCCGGTCCCGGAGGGCCTCCACGTCGCCCGGCTCCACCAGGAAGCCCGTGCCGCCGTGCTCCACCACCTCCGGGAGGCCACCCACCCGGCTGCAGACGACGGGCGTCCCGCTGGCCATCCCCTCGATCGCCGCCAGGCCCAGCAGCTCCGGCACCCGCACCGTCCTCCCGAAGCAGGTGCGGTGCACGGACGGCAGCACCACCACGGCGGCCCGTCGGTACAGCTCCGGGAGCTCGGCCTCGGTCACGGGTCCGAGGAACCGGACGTCGCGGCCGGCGGCCAGGCGGCGGAGGACCGACGGGTAGCCCCGTTCGGGCAGGCGCCGGTCGTGGCCCGTCGTCCCGGCGACCAGCAGGGTGCTCCCCGGGGGCAGCGCGCGGATGAGGACGTCGATGCCCTTGTGGGGGGTGATCCTGCCGACGAACAGGATCCCTCGCCGGACGAGCGTCGGGTCGGGCCGGAAGCGGGTCGGATCCGCGCCGCCCCAGATGACCCGGACCCTCGCGGGCGGGAATCCGAGCAGCCACGCCGAGTGGCGCGAGACCGGCAGGAACAGGTCGAGCGCGCGGGGGAGGAGCGACGTCGGCGCCCCTCCGGCACCGTGATCGGTGGCCACCGCGGCCCGGCCGCCGAGGTGCGCGAGGAGCGCAGCCCCGAAGGACGGTGCGCTCCGGGGGTGGTGGACGTGGATCACGTCCGCGTCCGCGAGCGCGCCGGCCAGCCCTCGGGCGATGGGATGCGCGGGGTGCCCGCCGAGGTGCAGGAGCGGGCGGAGCTCGCGCACCCGCAGCCCCGAGCGATCGAGCCGCCGGTGGGGACGGGGGCCGAACGTCACCAGCTCGCACGGCACGACCGTCGCCAGGGCCCGGGCGAGTTCCAGCGGGTACCGTTCCCCGCCTCCCAGCAGGCCGCCCGGTCCGAAGCGCGTGGGGGCGACGTGGACGACCCGCACCTGCTCCTCCCTCTGCTCACGCTCGGGGACCCGGGCCGCCTGACCGGCGGCTACCTCTACCATCGGCGCCTGGCCGAGCTCGCCCCCCGGTTCGGGGCCCGCGTCCCGTTCGTTCCCTTCCCCGAACGGCGCTTCCCCATCCCGGTCGTGGATGCGCCCACGCTGCTCGCCCGGGCGACGCTCGGCGCGGACGCGGTCCTCGTGGACAGCATCGTGGCGGCGTTCGTGGGCCCGTGGCTGGCGCTGCATCGCGTCGGCGTGCCGCTCGTGCTGGTCGCGCACCAACCGCCGGGAGGGATCGATCACGGCCCGTCGCGGACGCGGTGGCAGCGGCGGATGGACCTGATGGCGCACCGGAGGGCCGACCTGGTGATCGCGGCGAGCGAGCTGCTTCGCCGGGAGCTGGTCGCGGCGGGGGTGCGGGCGGAGCGGATCCGCGTGGTCCCCCCCGGCCGGGATCCCGCTCCCCCGCCCCCCGAGCCCTCCGACCTCCGCCGGGGCCGACAGCTGGCGCTCCTGTGCGTCGCCAACTGGGTGCCGCGGAAGGGGATCCTGGAGCTCCTGGAGGCGGTGG
>DATLZP010000063.1:0-4899 GCA_035573935.1 Actinomycetota bacterium | reverse complement strand
CCGGGAGAGGCCCCGGGCGGCGAGGACCAGGTCGGGCGCCGCCCGCTCCACCGGCTCCAGGCGGACCCGTCCGTCCGCCAGGAGCGGCAGGCTCCCGTCCCGGAACCACCCGGCGGCCTGGGCCGCGGCCACCAGGTGCTCGCCCGAGGCGCCGACGAGGTCGGTGACGTCGGCCAGGGAACGGAGGGCGTGGACGTCCTCGCGCAGCCCGGGGAGGACGCCCGCCAGGAGCGGGACGGGGTGCCGGAGGGCGCCCTCCAGGTCCGCGGCCGCATCCCGGGCCACCCGGAACGAGGCCTGGGCGGTCACCGGGTCGCCTCCCTGGAGGGCGGCCGTCCCCCGCCGGAGCGTGGCGTCGGCCAGCGTCAGTGCGTTCCGGGCCGCGTTGGCCGCCCACAGGCCGTCCAGGAGCAGCAGGAGGAGGACGCCGCCCAGGATCGCCGCCGCCCGGCGGACCATCCGGGCCCGCCGGCGCCGCCGCGACCGGACCTTCGTCCGGATCCGCCGGGCCCCCGGGGGCCGGCCGTCGCCCCCGGGGCGGGTGTCCTCCCGGAGCACCGCCCGGGCGCCCGATCCCTGCCTCGGTTCCACGGTGCCGTAGCGTATGCGAGGGTCCCCGGATGTTTGCGAGCCCGGGGTTGTGCCGGTACGCTAACCGGCCGTGACGGCTGGTTCCAGGATCGGGGAGGTGGCGCCGTGAGCGTACCGATGATCCGGCGGGCGGTGGCCGGGGCCCTGGTGGCGGCCCTCGTGCTGGGGCTCTCCGGGCTGGCCCTCGCCCACACGGTGAGCTTCCGGACGCGGCTCACGATCAACCCGAAGCCCGACGGCCGGGTCTCGGCGGGGGAGACCGTCGTGTTCAAGGGCCGCCTGGCCTCCCCCCGGCCGGCCTGCGAGCGGAGGTCGCGGATCCAGCTGATCCTGGTGGGGCAGGGCGTGGTGGACAAGACCCGCACCGACGGGCAGGGGCGCTACCGCTTCGAGCAGGTGGTGAACGAGACCTCGACCTGGCGGACGCGGTTCAAGGGGAAGGTGCTGAACGCGGTGCACCCCCACAACCACACCTGCGAGCGCTCCCGCTCGCCCAAGATCCGCGTCCGGGTCGTCTAGCGTCTCGCCGGCGCCCGACCGGCCCGGCCGGCCCCCCGGGCGTGCGGTAGCATCCTCTCCGAGGGCCCGTAGCTCAGCTGGTAGAGCGCTTGGCTGGCAGCCAAGAGGTCGTCGGTTCGAGTCCGATCGGGTCCACTTGACCCTCCGGTGCGCGAACCAGCGCCGGGATCTTGTACGTGGGGAGGACCTCCTCCCAGCTCATCACGCGAAGCTCCTTCACGAGCAGACGGAACAGCGCCTTGCGCTGCTGGATCGTCCCGGCCCGGAGGAGCATCCCGAGGTTCCTCGCCCACTCGGCGACGTCGGCCGGGTTCGGAGCATCTGAGACGCCGTCGGCGGCCTGCTGGCTGAGCGAGACTTCCTCGGCGGCCAGCGCGTCGATCCGCGCCTTCAGCTCCGCGATCCGCTCCTGACAGTCGGCGGGGGACAGCGATCCCTCCTCGAAGGCGGCGAAGTAGCGATCCAGCGAGCGCTTTGCTCCGGCGAGCCCCTGTCGCACGTCGGTCAATCGTCTGGGCGGCATTCTCGACCGGCTCGCTTTCCGCTGTCGCGGCGTCAGCCAGGGCCCGCTCGACAAGCGAGCTGTTCGCGCCCGTGCCACTCCATCCAGCGGGTTACTTCAACGGTACCCACGGTGGCTACGTGAAGCTGATCGATTCAAGCACGAACACGACAGACGAGATCGGCGTCGATCACCTTCGCTACGTCCCCGTCCCGCATTGACCCCGCGTGCCAGAATGAAGGTATGAAGGCGGAGTGGAAGCGACGGCATGGGGTCCTCGCCGGTGTCTTCGTCGGCGGGGTGGGTGTCGGTCTGCTGCTCCTGCTCGCTCTCCCCGTTGTCGGAGGTCCACGCTTCACCCTGAGTCAGCCGCGGCCGCAACTCCCTGATCCAAGCACGGAGCTTGCTGCGGCGGAGGCTGCTGCCCCCTACGACATGAGGCTTCCCACCTCGCTCCCGGCGGGGGCAGCGCTTGAACATGTCATCTGGGATGTCGACACTGGCGGCGTCGTTGTCGTCGACGTCTGGTTCTCTCTTCCTGGAGCTGGGCGACTCCACATCTGGCAGACGAACACGTCCTCCGCCATCCAGTCCATTCCAGAGGGCGAAGCGGTCGCGGTCGGCGAGAGGCAGTGGTCACAGGTCATGGTCGACTGGGGCGGTGAGAGACTGCTCCAGCTCAGCAGCCGCTTCGACGACGGCGTCACGGTCACGGTGGATGCGCCTTTGAACGCGCTCGATGCCCAGGGACTCGTCCAAGTGGCAGCATCCCTCGCATGACCACGGGGGAGGCAGTCACGCCAAGCCCGGTCGAGCTGAGCCTGATCGGTTGGGCCCGGAGCAAAGACAGGGGGCGGTTCGCGCACCGTTCAATCAAGACCACTCCACCTCGCGCTCGGACGTCTCGGCCCGCGGTCCCCCAGCGGCCTCAGTTGCAGGGGACCGGGCCGCCGCTGTCGATCACGGTGCCGGTGACGTCCACGAACCGCCAGACGTAGGAGCCCGGGCCGAGGGAGAGGATCAGCACGCCGAAGCGGGTGGCGTCCCCGAACTCGTAGTTGGGGTCCTTGGCCTCGAGCATCTCGTAGTGGGAGTTCCCGCCGGTGCCCACCACGAACTCCCGGATCCCGTCCGGTGTGGCGACGCCGGTGGGGTCCTGCTTCCCGTACCGCTGGTAGTTGTGCTCGTGGCCGTTCAGCACGATGTCCGCGCCGGCCGCGTACAGGTCCTCCCAGAAGGCCCGGGCCCCGGCCGGGGTGGCCGACCCGTGGTGGGCCCCCGAGTTGAACAGCGGGTGGTGCCAGTACGCGAGGATGCACGGCTGCGTCGTCGCGGCGAGGTCCTGCTCCAGGAAGTCGTTCTGGGGCGACCCCTCGGCGCAGGGCACGATCGAGCAGTTCGAGTTGAGCGCGATGAGGTGCCAGGACCCCAGGTCGAAGCTGTAGTAGCCGGCCCCCGCGCCGCCGGTCGGGCGGCCCTTCGACCCCCAGTAGGTGAAGTACCCGGAGGCGCCTCCCGTCGGGTCGTTGTACTCGTGGTTCCCGACGGCGGGGAAGGTCCGGTCGGCCGCCGCGCCCCAGGTCGGATCGTAGGCCGTGGTGAACTTCTCCAGGGTCCCGTCGCTGTACTGGAGGTCGCCCAGCGGGAGCACGGCCTCCGCCTCGGCCAGGAGCGCGGCCGTGGCCCGGTGCTGGCAGAGGGTGGGGTCGGCGCCCCCGTAGGCGAACGAGCCGGGGTCGCAGACGATGTCGCCGGCCGCCGCCACGACCCGGGCCCCCTCCGGCGGCGGGGGAGGGTCCTCCTCCGTCCCGTCCTCCGGCCCGAAGCAGCCGGGGTCGGCGGGATGGTCGATCAGCCCGTCGCCGTCGTCGTCCAGGCCGTTGGCGCAGGCCGCCGGGGGCGGCGGTGCCCCCGACGACGTCGTCGTCACGTCGAGCCGCGGCCGCTGGGCGGGTTTCGCCGACTCGCGGCTCTTCAGGACCACGTCCGCCGACCCCGCGCACCCCGGCGCGTGGCGGAGGAGGAAGCTCACCGGCCCGGATCCCCCGACCGCCCCGGTCACGTCGAACGCCTGGGGGCCCGGGGCGCTCCAGGTCACCGACGCCAGGGGCTCGCCCGTCGGTCCCGGCTGGTTGGCCCACGTGATCGTGGCCTCGCCCCAGTCGTCCGAGGCCGCCCGGAGCACCTCCACGGCGCACCCGCCGGTCCCGGTCTTCGCCGAGACCCGGAGCGTGGCCGAGAGGACGGAGGCCCCCTCGGGGAGCGGCGGGACGTCGAACCGGACGTAGGCGACCTTCCGGTCGCCTCGGATCCGGAGCGATCCGACGAGCCCCCTGTTCGCGGAGGGGGAGGTGGAGAGGACGAAGGCGTCGGCCGAGGCCGGGACCGCGAGCGTGTCCGCCCGGGCCGGGCCCACCGGCGCCAGGGTCGCCGTCAGGGTGAACGCGAGCAGCAGCGCGCACGCGCCGCCCACGGACCGCCCGATCGGACGGCGGGGAGGCGAGCGTCCGGGCGCCGCGCCTTCCCTCACCCCAACCCGGGCTCGATACCAGCGCCCGGCTCCCCGGTCAAGCCGGGGCGGCCAGTCCCCTCCGGTAG
The DNA here is from genome assembly GCA_035573935.1 of Actinomycetota bacterium. Lineage (GTDB taxonomy): Bacteria > Actinomycetota > UBA4738 > UBA4738 > HRBIN12 > DATLZM01. The sequence continues at coordinate 689 of DATLZP010000063.1, read as the reverse complement.
CATCGCGCACGGGCCGGCGACCGGCGGATCGGCGGGACCCCGGAGCGAAGGAGCGAGCGTGGCGCAGGGTCAGGAGGTGGACCGGCTCTTCGAGCTCCCGCCCGAGGGGTTCGTGGCGGCCCGGGACGCGCTCGCCGCCGAGCTCCGGGGGGCGGGGGACGCCGAGGCGGCCCGCGAGGTGCGGTCCCTCCGCCGCCCCACGGTGGCCGCCTGGGCGGTGAACCGGCTGGTCCGGGGCCACCCCGAGGCGCTGGCCGAGCTGCTCGAGGCGGGGGAGGAGCTGCGCCGCGCCCAGCGGGCCGTCCTGTCGGGGAAGCGGGCCGACCTGGGGAAGGCGGCCGAGCACCGTCGGCGGGCGCTGGCCGAGCTCACGCGGAGGGCGCAGGACCTGCTGGCCGCGGAGGGCCGGGAGGGGGAGGCCACGCTCCGCGGGGTCCGGGACACGCTGGAGGCGGCCTCGGTGGACGAGGAGGCCGGCCGGATGGTCCGGGCCGGGCGGCTCTCCAAGGAGCTCCCGGCCCCGGCCGGGTTCGGCGACGTGGCGGGGTTCCGGGTGATCCCGGGCCGGGGGAAGGAGGAGGCGGCCCGGCCCACGCGGGCCGGACGGGCGGAGGCCCGGCGGGCCGGGGCGGCCGAGCGGGAGCGGAACGCCCGCCGGGCGAGGAAGGAGGCCGACGAGGCGGCCCGCC
>DATLZP010000062.1:0-14943 GCA_035573935.1 Actinomycetota bacterium | reverse complement strand
ACGGCGACGTCGTCGAGGGGGAGATCGTGGACGAAGGGGGTGGTTCGTGATGGTGATGCGGTGGGACCCGTTCCGGGACCTGCTGCGGGTCCAGGACGAGCTGAACCGCCTCTTCGGGAGGACGTTCGGCTCGACCGAGGGGGCGGCCGGCGTGACGGCTGGGGCCTGGGCGCCGTTGCTCGACGTCTACGAGACGAAGGACCGCTTCGTGGTCGCCGTGGAGCTCCCCGGCGTGGCGCCCGACGACGTCGACGTGTCCGTGGAGGATTCCACGCTCACGATCCGCGGGGAGCGGCGGTTCTACGCCGACGTCCCGGAGGACAGCTTCCACCGGGTGGAGCGGCGGTTCGGGCCGTTCTCCCGCTCCCTGGCCCTGCCGTCCACCGCGGACACGGAGCGGGTGGAGGCGTCGTTCGACAAGGGCGTCCTGGTGGTCGAGGTGCCCAAGGTGGAGGCGGCGAAGCCCAAGAGGATCCAGGTGAAGACGACGGCCTGATGCGATGAGCGGGAGGAAGGACCACCCGGAGGGCCCGGAACGGGGCGAGGGGACCGAGCGGGACGAGCGCCCGCGGGTGAAGGTCGTGGACCGCCGCCGGGTCCGGGCGGAGCAGGCTCCGGCTCGCGAGGAGGCGTCCGCGTCCCCGTCCGAGGGCGCGCCGGACGCCTCCCCGGAGGCGGCGGGCGGGGAGGACCTCGCCGCGCAGCTCGAGTCGGCCAGGCGGGAGGCGGCCGAGTACCGGGACCACCTGCAGCGCCTGCAGGCGGAGTTCGAGAACTACCGCAAGCGGGTGCTGAAGGAGCAGACCCGGGCCGTCGAGATGGCCGCCGAGCCGCTGGTCCGCCGGCTGCTCGAGGTGCTGGACGAGTTCGACCTGGCCCTGATGGCCGCGGAGCGGAGCCCGGACTTCGAGCGCTTCCTCCACGGCGTGGAGCTCGTGTACGCGAAGCTCCTGGATTCCCTGAAGGCCGAGGGGCTGGAACGGATCGAGGCGATGGGCAAGCCGTTCGACCCCACCGAGCACGAGGCGCTGATGCAGACCGGCGAGGGCGAGGGCGAGCCGGTCGTGGCGGACGTGCTCCGGCAGGGCTACAAGCTGCGGGGGCACGTGATCCGGCCGGCCGGGGTCCGCGTGACCCGCCAGTGAGGCCGGACCCGGGCGGTGATGGACCATGAACGGCGACGTCCAGCGCGAGTGGCTGGAGAAGGACTACTACCAGGTGCTGGGCGTGCCCAAGAACGCGTCCCAGGCCGAGATCAAGAAGGCCTACCGGAAGCTCGCGCAGCGCTACCACCCGGACGCCAACCCGAGCAAGGAGGCGGAGGAGCGGTTCAAGGAGATCTCGGCCGCCTACGACGTCCTGGGCGACGAGCAGAAGCGGAAGCGTTACGACGAGGTCCGGCAGATGGTGGCCTCCGGCTTCGGTGCCGGCTTCCCCGGGGCCGGATCCCGGGTCCGGGTGGAGGACGCCACCGGCTTCGGGGGGTTCGGCGACCTAGACGACCTCCTGGAGCGGTTCTTCGGGGGCGCCGGCTTCGGTCGCCCCTCCGGGGGCCGGCGACGCTCGGCCGCTCGGGGCGCCGACCTCGAGACCGAGGTCCGGGTGTCGTTCGAGGATGCGATGCGGGGGGCCACGGTCCCCGTGCGGATCCAGGGGCCGGCTCCCTGCGCGGCGTGCGGGGGGACCGGCGCCGCCCCCGGCACGAGCGCCTCGACCTGTCCGACGTGCGGGGGAACGGGGACCGTGGCCGAGAGCCAGGGACTGTTCTCGCTGGCCCGTCCCTGCTCCCGGTGCCGGGGGACGGGGCGCATCGTGGAGCGGCCCTGCGCCACCTGCGGGGGCTCGGGGAGCGTGCGACGGACCCGGACCTTCCAGGTCCGGGTGCCGGCCGGCGTGCGCGACGGGGCCCGGATCCGCCTGGCCGGCCGGGGGGAGCCCGGGGCGCCCGGCGCCCCCGCCGGGGACCTGTACGTCCGGGTCCGGGTGGCGCCCCACCGGCTCTTCGAGCGGCGGGGCGACGACCTCCTCGTCGAGGTGCCGATCACCTTCACCCAGGCCGCGCTGGGGGCGAACGTCCAGGTACCCACGTTGAACGGGTCGGTGACGCTCAGGGTGCCGGCGGGCACGCAGCCCGGCCGGACGTTCCGGATCCGGGGGAAGGGCGCGCCCAGGTCCCGGGGCTCGGGGTCGGGCGACCTCCTGGCGACCGTGCGGGTCGTGGTGCCCACGCGCGTGTCGAAGGAGGAGCGCGAGCTCCTGGAGCGGCTGCGGGAGGCGGAGGCGGCGCCGGGCCGGCGGTCCGGCGCGCCCCGGTGACGTCCGACGTGAGGAGGGCCTGACGTGGCGGAACGCGGAGCACGAGGGGACGGCCGGTCCCGGGACCGGGCCGTCTACATCATCAGCGTGGCGGCGGAGCTCGCGGGGGTCCATCCGCAGACGCTCCGGATCTACGAGCGGAAGGGGCTCCTGCGCCCCCGGCGCACACCGGGGAACAGCCGACGGTACTCGGACCGGGACATCGAGCGGCTCCAGATGATCCAGGACCTCACGCAGCGGCGGGGGGTGAACCTGGCCGGCGTGAAGATGATCATGGAGCTCCAGGCGGAGCTCGAGGCCCTGCGCAACCGGACCGCGGAGCTGGAGCGGGAGCTGCGGCGGATCCGCCGGCAGGCCCGGGCCGGCACGTTCCTCGACACCACGGGCGCGATCGTCCCGCTCCGGAGCATCCCGCGGTTCCCGTGGCTCTCGATCGAGGGATGAGGAGGACCGGAGGGACGACACGGTGGATCTGTCGAAGCTGACCCATCGTTCGCAGCTCGCGCTGGAGGCGGCCCGGGAGCAGGCCGTCGCTCGCAACCACCAGGCCATCGAGCCGGAGCACGTGCTCCTGGCGCTCCTGGCGGATCCCGAGGGGGTCGTGTACCCGCTGCTCCAGCGGGTCGGCGCGTCGCCCCGGGCCCTCCGGGACCGGGTGGAGGAGGCCCTGGCCCGGCTGCCCCGCGTCTACGTGACGGGGCCGGCGGCCGAGGTCCGGCTCTCGCCGGCCACCGCGGCCGTCCTCGACCGGGCGTTCCGGGAGGCCCAGGCCCTGACCGACGAGTACGTCTCCACCGAGCACTTGCTGCTCGCGATGCTCGAGGGCGAGCACGGCGCGGCCCGGGTCCTCCGGGAGGCCGGGATCTCCCGGGACCAGGTGCTCGTGGCCCTGGCCGACGTCCGGGGCCGCCAGCGGGTCACGGACCCCAACCCGGAGGAGAAGTACCAGGCGCTCGAGCGCTACGGGCGGGACCTCACCGAGCTGGCCCGCCGGGGCAAGCTCGACCCGGTGATCGGGCGGGACGACGAGATCCGCCGGGTGATCCACGTCCTGTCCCGGCGGACGAAGAACAACCCCGTCCTGATCGGCGAGCCCGGCGTGGGGAAGACCGCGATCGTCGAGGGGCTGGCCCAGCGGATCGTGGCCGGCGACGTGCCCGAGTCGCTCAAGGACAAGCGGCTGATCCAGCTGGACCTCGGCGCGCTGGTCGCGGGCACGAAGTACCGGGGGGAGTTCGAGGAGCGGCTGAAGGCCGTCCTCCGCGAGATCGCCGAGAGCGAGGGCGGGATCATCACGTTCATCGACGAGCTCCACACCGTCGTGGGGGCCGGCGCCGCCGAGGGCGCCCTGGACGCCGGGAACATGATCAAGCCGATGCTCGCCCGGGGGGAGCTCCGGCTGATCGGGGCCACCACGCTCGACGAGTACCGGGAGAAGATCGAGAAGGACCCGGCGCTGGAGCGGCGGTTCCAGCCCGTGTACGTGGGGGAGCCGTCGGTCGAGGACACGATCGCGATCCTCCGCGGCCTGAAGGAGCGCTACGAGGTCCACCACGGCGTGCGGATCCAGGACTCCGCGCTCGTGGCGGCGGCGGTCCTCTCGAACCGGTACGTCACCGGCCGGTTCCTCCCCGACAAGGCCATCGACCTGATCGACGAGGCGGCCTCGCGCCTGCGGATCGAGATCGACTCGATGCCCACCGAGATCGACGAGGTCGACCGGAGGATCAAGCAGCTCGAGATCGAGCGAGCCGCCCTCCGCAAGGAGACCGACCCCGCCTCCAGGGAGCGGTTGGAGCGCCTGGAGCGGGAGCTGGCCGAGCTCCAGGAGGAGCTCGCCGGGATGAAGGCGCAGTGGCAGCGGGAGAAGGAGCACGTCGACCGGATCCGCGAGCTGAAGCGCGAGCTGGAACAGGTCCGGGGCGAGGCGGAGCGGGCCGAGCGCGACGGGGACCTGGAGCGGGCCGCCGAGCTCCGCTACGGGAGGCTCGTGGACCTCGGCAAGCAGCTCGAGGCCGAGCAGCAGGCCCTGGCCGAGGTCCAGCGGGAGCGGAAGATGCTCAAGGAGGAGGTCGACGAGGAGGACGTGGCCGAGGTCGTCTCGAAGTGGACCGGGATCCCGGTCTCCCGCCTGATGGAGGGGGAGATGCAGAAGCTCCTCCGGATGGAGGACGCCCTCCACGAGCGGATCGTGGACCAGGACGAGGCGGTCCGGGCGGTGGCCAGCGCGATCCGCCGCTCGCGGGCCGGCCTCGCCGACCCCAACCGCCCCATCGGCTCGTTCCTGTTCCTCGGGCCCACGGGGGTGGGGAAGACCGAGCTGGCCAAGGCCCTCGCCGAGTTCCTCTTCGACGACGAGCGGGCCATGGTCCGCATCGACATGAGCGAGTACCAGGAGCGTCACACGGTCTCCCGGCTGATCGGGGCGCCCCCCGGCTACGTCGGCTACGAGGAAGGGGGCCAGCTCACAGAGGCCGTCCGCCGCCGCCCCTACTCGGTGATCCTCTTGGACGAGGTGGAGAAGGCGCACCCCGACGCCTTCAACGTGCTCCTGCAGCTCCTCGACGACGGGAGGCTCACCGACGGGCAGGGCCGCACCGTGGACTTCCGCAACGCGGTCGTGATCATGACCTCGAACCTCGGCGGCTACGTGTTCAGCGACCCCACGCTCTCCGAGGAGGAGCGGCGGGAGAAGGTGCTGGCGGAGGTCCGGGCCCATTTCCGCCCGGAGTTCCTGAACCGCCTCGACGAGATCCTGGTGTTCTCCCCGCTCGGGCCGGAGGAGATCCGGGGCATCGTGGACCTCCAGGTGAAGGCCCTCGCCGCCCGCCTGGCGGAGCGGAAGCTCTCGCTCCGACTGACCGAGGCCGCCAAGGGGTACCTGGCGGAGAAGGGCTACGACCCGACCTTCGGGGCCCGGCCGCTCAAGCGGCTCGTCCAGAGGGAGCTCGCCGACCGCCTGGCCACGATGCTCCTCGCGGGAGAGGTCTCGGAGGGCGACGAGGTCGAGGTCGACGCCACCCCCGAGGGCCTCGTCTTCCGGGTGGCCGAGCCCGTCGGCGCGTAGGCGCGCCGCCGACATTGGTAACACTGGTGTTCCTACTCGTCTTCACGGGTGCGATCGTCAAGGCCGTGAGAAACAAGATGCCCGTACCGTGTGGTTGTTTCGGGCGTCTTGATCACGAGCCCGTTGGGGCGAGAACGGTTCTGAGGAACGTCTTGCTTATCTCGCTGGCGCTGCTCATCGCCCTACTGCCAGCGAAGTATCAGGTGATGTCTGTGGACGCCCTCCTCGATGGGGTGCGTACCCCATCCATAGGCGATGTTCTCCCGCTCCTCTTGACCGAATGAGCGCTCGCCGCCGCGGCGGTTGTGGCTTGGGCCGGGATTCAATTGCACAGACGATCCTTGCAGCCACCACCGCCGAGGGATCTGGGCGAGTTGTCTAGAGCGTGGTATGGCGAGGATCGCGAGGACTTGGATAGGAGGCTCCTCCGCCTGAAGGACGTCGGAGAAGATCGATGATTGGCGCCGGTCTTTGGGACGCATCGTATGCAGCATTGTGGGTCCTGGTGGCCATCAACACGGTCGTTCTGATAGCGATGGTCCGGCAAGTCGGAGTGGTGCTCCTCCGCGTGGGACAGATCCAAGCTCCACGATCACGCGAAGGGCCTCGCGTCGGAGATATCCTAAGGATTGAGGAGCTGCCCGTTGGATTCCAAGCCGGCGCTACAGAGGAGAGGCCGCCTAGGCGATTGCTCGTGTTTCTCTCGCCGGACTGCGGCCTCTGCAAGGAGCTGGTCCCGGCTGCGAACGCAGTGGCGAGAGGCTATGGGAATCGTTTCGAAATATTCATGATCGTCGACGGCGACGAAGCTCGCGTGCAGGAGTGGGGTGCAGACGCGCAATCGCATGTGGCGATGATTGCTGCCGAGGATGCCCTCACCAGGTACGGCATCCCCGGCGCTCCGTTCGCCTGCATCACCAACCGCGAGGACGCGGTTCTCGCGTGCGCATGGGTGAATCATCTGGACCACCTGGAAGCGCTGATCCGGAGCTGCCCTCAGCACCTGCCGCATGAGGTTCATGCGGACGGCGATACCTCAACAGGGATCGCTACTGCGACCTTCGTGGCTCGCATAGGAGGAGGGCCCGATGGAGCATCCCACCAGGCTGTTTGACGAGCTCACAGGGCATCGAGCGACCGGAGCCGACAGGGCGCTACGTGATTTCGCCGTGCGGATGGCCAATCGTTACTCGCGACGAAGCTTCCTGGGTCGGGTAAGTCGCGCAAGCTTCGCAGCGCTCGGCGGGAGCTTTCTGACGCTGCTGCTTCCACAGGAGAGCGCGTTCGCCAATCATTGCTTCAGCGGTCCGCCGGACAGTTGCCTCTGTAGGAATCTACCGAATCCTGGCGTCAACCGCTGCCGCGCAGGCGATCGCGCCGAGGGTCTCCCACCGCGGTCGCCTGGCTCACGGGATCCGACACGCTCATCACAGCGTCTCTACGCGTGGGCGGAGACCAACGACAAGACGTTGCAACCTCGGTCCAGCTTGTGGCCGCTCCAGATTGGACCCGCAGAACGATCCTCTGGCTCGATGGGAACATCAGGCCCGCCATCTTCGTTTCGCCTGACGGAAGCGCTGTCTTGATCCAAACGTTGGACCAGGCAGCGGCCGCATCGCCCGACGCAACTGGCACTCCGTACAGCTGGACCGTGGTGGAGATCGATCAGGGGAATCTCCGCCAATGGGATGTCACCGATCAGCTCATTCTCGACTGGAAGTAGCAAGGGCCACCGGGCAGAAATCCGTGTCCCATTAGCGGGGCCTCCGGCGCCGTGCGGGCCGCAGTCTCACTCCGAAGTCGCCCGGTTCGCGCCCGAGTGCCGTGGCGTGAGACCCTGGGACCACAAGCGAGCCGAGAGGTGCCTGCTACCCATCGCTCTTGGGCGACGCTCACAGGACCCCGCCGCTTATCCCCTCCACCCGAGCTGCGAGGGGAAACCGTAGGAGGTTTGAGCTGCCAGGCGCGCGCAAGATGGGCATGCCTCTGGGACTGAGCGGCGTGTGCCCCCCAGCGTCCACTCGCGTTCACCCCTGGGAGAGAGGAGGGGAAGGTTCCCTTCGAACGGGTCGTGCTCCGTGCCTCGTAGCGAGCGGTCCCTCGGAGGATCGGTGACCCCAACCCGCCCCGGCCTCGATGGCGAGGGCCGCACGGTAGGCGTTGGCGACCAGGTTCCCCTTCACCCCCGCCTCCCGGCGGGGGCGGACGCCTCCTCCCCTCGAGCACCGCCGCAGCCCGTCGCGGAACCGGGCGTGCTCCGGCGCACCCCGTGTTCGGCAGCGGTTCCGGCTCAGTACGGAGGGCGGAGACCCTCGATCATCGGGAAGTGGCGGACGTTCGTGGTGAGCAGGTCCGCCTCGAGGACCAGCGCGGTGGCCGCGATCAGGTAGTCGGCGCCGTCGATGCCATGGTGGCTCCGGCGGAGGCCGCGGGCGAGAGCACCGGCCGCCCTGCTGATCTCCTCGTCGATCGGGACACAGACGAGCGCCGAGAAGAAGGCCTCCAGCGCGTCGAGCTCCGCCCGCTTCACGCCGGCGAGGAGCTCGAACCTCGTGATCTCGCTGGCCGCAACGATCTCCCCCGCAGCCACCAGGTCGGAGAGGAGCCGGGTCGCCGGGGCCAGGCCTCGGAGGTGATCGACCGCGACGGTGGTGTCGACGAGCTTCACCGGAGCCCGACCCGCCGCAACCGCTCCTTCAGATCGCCGCGCAGGGCGTCGACGTAGTCGGATCCGGTGAAGCACCTCCCCTTCCAGCTCCCGGCGCTCCTGGTGGGGGCGTAGGCGCACCCGCCCCTGCGCGTAGCCAGCTCGTGCGGTGGCTTGCCGGCCGCCTCCGACCGCTGGACGCGTGAACCTGTGACTCGGTCGTGGCCGCGGACCCCCAAGCCACGGCGTCGCCGAGCGTCACCGGGGCCTTCGCAGCCTCCGCCTGGAGCTCCGGCGACCCGGTGGGGCTCGAGGCGGGGAGCCGCCAGGCGCTCGCGGTCGTCTTCGCACTCGCCGAGGCGCGTCCACAACGCCACCGGGGGGACCATCGTCGCTGCCTTTGGAAGGTCCTCCGGGCGAGAACGTGGACGGGGATGGTCGGACGAAACCTGGCACGTCTCGTGTCCGGCGGCTCGGTGGCGTGGGAGCCCTGTTACGCGTCGGCGGGGAGGAGCTTGAACGCCCGCCCCCGGAGGGGCCGGATCGCCCGGAAGTGCCGCTCGTCGAGCGTGAGCAGGCGGGTCGTGCCGTGCCTGGCAGCGACCACCACGACGGAGGCGTCGGCGAGTCCGATCCCGAGCCGCCGGTACCGATCGATCACGCCGACCGCCTCCGCGACCTCCTCCGCCCCGAAGGGCACGAGATCGTAGGCCCCGGATGCGACCTCCCCGAGGAGAGCGAGTTCGGCGTCCACCCCCACCCGCGTGGCGACGAGGTAGTCGATCTCGGCCAGGACGAACGGCGAGAGGAGGAACGGACCAGGGTCGGCCTCCAGGGCCCGCCTGGCCGGGCCGTGCAACCGCTGCGCCTCGTCGACGGCGGCCAGGAGACCGCTCGTGTCGAGGACGATCACCCGCCGAACCCCTCCAGGGCCTCGTCGACCCCTTCGGCCAGGGTCGGATCCGGTCCACGGAAGAGCGGCAGCCGAGGACGGGGCCCTCGCTCGGCGGCGAGCAGCGTTTCGATGGCCCGCCGGATCAACGCCGCCTGTGAGGTACCCCGCCTACCGGCCAGCTCGGCCAGACGGCGCTTGAGCTCCGGAGGCATGTAGAGGGTCGTCTTCTCCACGGACATATGGTACTAGGTATGGCGTCCCCTCCCCCTGAGGAGCCCTCGCCCGGGCGCGGCGCCAGGCCGCCGGCACTCAGCCTGCCGGGAGGATCCGTTCGGGGGCCGAGGTCCGGAGGCCGGGGACCCGCTCGAAGTCCCCCACGTTCCGCGTGACGAGCGTGAGCCGGTATTCCAGGGCGGTCGCCGCGATCAGGGCGTCGGGTGTGCGGACGCCGGTCTCCCGCCGGAGCCGGCCGGCGCGCTCGGCGACCGCCCGGTCCACTGGGAGCTCCGGGAAGGGCGCGAGCAGGAGCCGCACCGCCTCCTCGTCCGTCCCGCTCCCCGCGAAGAGCTCGCAGCGCGTGACGACGGAGGAGTGCAGGCGGTGCCGCCCCGGGTCGGAGGCGCCGCGCGCCACGGAGGTGGTCGCCGAAGACGTCGGTGTCGAGGAGGAGCTCAGCCGCGCTCCCACTCGTCGCGGGCGGGGACCTCGAGCGCAGGCGCCCGCCCGAAGGTCGCCTCCAGGGCCGCCGCCGCCCCCGGTCCCGACTCCTGGAGGTAGCGGTCGACGCCTCCCGGATCGGCCGGGCGAGGGTCGTGCGGCATCCCCGGGCGAGCTCGCCGAGGCGCCGCCGTTGCTCCACGGGTGAGGTAGACCTGGTCCGGATCCACGACATCTCCGCGCCGGAACCGACAGCAAAGGCGGGGAGGGAGCGGCGCCTTGACGGCTGACGCGAACCGCGTTCTCCTTGGGGCACGGACCGGGGAAGGGGGGGAGCGATGCGACGCCTCGGGATCGTCCTGCCCATCGGTTCCCTCGTTGTTGGCCTCCTCGGCCTGTCGGCGCCCGCCGGGGTGGGCCGGGAGCCTCCGCTCTGGGTGCGGCACGTCATGAACTTCCCGGGCGGGATCTCCGTCGGGCCGAGGGCGCGGCTCGCGGCGCTCGGCGCCTCCGGCGGCTCCGCCCTGGGCCCGACGGTCCGGTCGCCGCTCGGGGGGACCGACGTCCAGATGAACGCGGACTGCGACCCACCGCTCCCCCAGGACGAGACCTCGGTGGCGTTCGACCTCGCCGACCCGAGCAACGCCCTGGCTGCCGCGAACGACTTCTGCGGGGACGGCTTCTGGATCGGCGCCACGTTCGACGGCGGGAAGACCTGGGAGAGCGTGTTCAAGGACCCCAAGCTCTCGACCGGCGCTCGCTGCTTCGGCTCCGACCCCTCGGTCGTCTACAGCCGCCGGGACGGCGCCTTCTACCTCTCCACGCTCTGCTTCTCCCCCTTCGACCCGAGCTCGGAGGTCCACGTCTGGCGGTCGACGGACGGTGGGAGGAACTGGACCGACTCGTTCCAGGCGGCAGTCGCCGTCTCGAACATCCGGCCGGACGGCTCGATCGACGCCTCGGTCTTCTACGACAAGGAGCTGCTCGCCGTCGACAACGACCCGTCGAGCCCCGCTTCGGTCGCCTCTACCTCACGTTCATCGAGTTCCACATGGTCGGCCCCTCGGGGCGGAGCGACTTCTGCCCGGTCCAGCTCGCGACGACCGATCCGTCGGGGCCGCCGGCGGGCTGGACCTGGACGCGGACGGCGGTCGTGCCGGACGCGCCCGGGGCGAAGGGCCTCGGGGCCTCGGCGAACCAGTGGGCGCTCCCTGTGGTGGACGACGAGGGGGGGCTCGACCTGGCCTACGCGATCGAGGAGTGCAACACGGGCCTGGACCACGGGTTCTTCTTCACGCGCTCGACGGACGGCGGCGCCACGTTCGGTGCGCCTGTGCGGATCGACCCCCCCCGGCGCGTTCCGGGACAACCCCAACACCCAGGACCTCCTCCCGGCGAAGCACGCCCGCCTGCCCGTCTCGCCGAGCCTCGCCTACGATCCCACCCGCGGCCGACTGCTCTTCGCCTACCAGAACAACCGCCACCGGGGCGTCTCAGGGGCGGACCTCTCGCTCCAGTTCTCCGACGACCTGGGCGCCACCTGGTCGGCGCCCACGTCGATCGCCGTGACCGCCTCGGGCACGGCGGCGCCGGGCGACCAGTTCTTCCCGTGGCTCGCGGTCGACCCGTCGGGGACCATCCACGCGATCTGGTACGACACGCGGAACGACCCGGGGAACAAGCTGATCGAGACCTTCCTCGGGACCTCGGAGGACGGCGGGGGGACCTGGACGAACGAGGCGATCAGCGACGTCCCCTGGAACCCGGACCGCTCGTTCTTCAGCTGCGGCTGCTTCATCGGGGACTACAACGCGATCGCGGCCTCGGCCGACCTCCTCTATCCCGTGTGGACGGACGGCAGGAACACCCCCGGCCAACCCCTCGGTCAGACGGACATCTTCACCGACCCGCTCGCCCTCGACGGAGGGGGCCCAACGCCCGGCGGCGGGTGACGCCCCCGGGGGCCCGGTCCCGGCTGGGTCGGAGCCGCCGGGCGCCGGACACCTTCGCCGTTCGGCATCGGCGGGTGTCGAGCGGGGGCCGTCAACGGAGCCAGGGGAACCCGGGTGTGGTCGGACGAGGGCGTCGCGGGGAATCGGGACCGACCGGCACGGCGTGCGCCTGCGACCGGAGCCACCTCAGGGCACGCGTGGGCGTTCGGGGGATCGCCCCGCGGCGGGGTATCGTGTGGCGGCCATGGAGGAAGGCCCCACCTCTCCCACCCCCACGCCGCCCCCGCCGCCCGGTGAGCGCCCCCGCGTCCTGCGCCGGAGCCGGACCGACCGGATGATCGCCGGCGTCTGCGGCGGCCTGGGCCGGTACCTGGGCGTGGACCCCGTGCTCCTCCGGATCGCGTTCGTCGTGCTGGCCGTGGCGGGGGGCGGCGGGCTCATCGGGTACGTCGTGGCCTGGATCCTGATCCCCGAGGAGCGGGAGGGGGAGGACCTGGGCGAGGCTCCCCCCGGGTCCACCGAGACCCTCCGCCTCCTGGTGGGCGGGGTCCTGATCGCCCTCGGCACGATCTGGCTGCTCGACGTGTCGTTCCCCCGCCTGGGCCGGTACCTGTGGCCCCTCGCGCTGATCGCCGTGGGTATCGGGCTGATCGTGCGCTCGGCCACGGAGCGACGGTGAGCGGACCCCCTCCGGCCTCCACCGCCCGGCGGCCGCAGGTCGGCCGCATCGCCCTCGGGCTCCTCCTGGTCCTGGTGGGCGCGACCTGGCTGGGCGAGGCCACGGGGGCCTTCGAGGTCCCCTGGGAGCTCGTCCTCCCCGGCGGGCTCGTCGCCGTGGGCCTGGCGCTCGTCTGGCTGGGCCTCCGGGGGGCGTCCAGCGGGACCCTGGTCCTCCTGGGGTTCCTCCTCACGGCGCTCCTGTCGGTGGGGGGCGTGGACCTCGCCCTCCGGGGCGGGGTGGGCGCCCGGGCGGTGGCTCCCCGCCTTGGGACCGACCTCCACGACCGCTACGACCTGGCCGTGGGCTCGCTCCAGCTGGACCTGACGGACCTCGCCGGCGACGAGGGCGTCGCGCTCCGTGACGATCGGGTCGAGGCGAACGTCGGGATCGGCCAGCTGGTGGTGATCGTGCCCGAGGGGTGGCGGGGCACCGCGCACGGCGAGGCGGGGATCGGCGAGGTCCGGCTGCTCGACGAGGAGCGGTCGGGGTTCGGGGCGGAGACCAGGCTGGTGGAGGACGGCCCGGTGGCCCCCGGGCAGGCCCCGCTCTTCCTGCACCTGGAGCTCTCCGTGGGGATCGGCGAGATCGAGGTCCGCCGTGGCTGAGCGGCCGGTCCACCGGACGGCGCTCGGCCTCGGCCTGTTCTTCGTGGCCGCCGGCGTGGTCTTCCTCCTGGAGCGGCTGGGCGTGCTCGCGGTGGGGGGCCGGCTCCTGCTGCCGCTCCTCCTGATCGGCCTCGGCGTGGCCCTCCTCGTCACCGCCCGCCGGCGGTAAGGCTCCGGGCGACCGCTCCCGGGGCGCGGCTTGCTTCACCCCGCGGGTCGCGGTACCGATACCCACCGGCGATGGAGATCCTGCCGTTCATCGGGCTCCTGGGGGTCATCGGCGTCGCGCTGTGGCTCTCCTGGTACCTGAAGCAGAAGCGGCGCAGGGAGCTGGCGCTGGCCGCGGCGCAGCTCGGCCTGTCGTTCTCGCCGAGCGACCCGTTCGACTGCCTCTCCTACCCGTTCGCCCTCCTCCGGCGGGGCGACGGACGGGGGGTGGAGAACGTCCTGTGGGGGACCTGGCAGGGGATGCCGGTCCGGGTCTTCGACCTCTGGTACTACGAGGAGCGACGGGACGCGCAGGGGCGGCGGTCCCGCAGCTACCACCGGTTCTCCTGCGCGGTGACCGAGATCGAGGCGGCGTGTTCGCCGCTCCGCCTGGACCGCGAGAACCTCCTCACCCGCCTGGCCGACCACCTGGCGATGCGGGACATCGAGTTCGAGTCCGAGGAGTTCAACCGGGCGTTCAACGTCGAGGCGTCCGACCGGAGGTTCGCCTACGACTTCGTGGACGCCCGGATGATGGCATGGCTGCTCACGGTGCCCGGGGGGTTCGCGTTCGAGGCGGCGGGGCGCTGGCTGCTCTGCTCCTCGAAGCGGCGGGCGCCGTTCGACCTGGTCCCACTGCTCGGCACGCTCCGGGGGTTCCGGGAGCACGTCCCCCGCGTGGTCTTCGAGCTGTACCCGCTGGCGGCGGGGTAGGCTGTGGGCGGTCCCGGGAGAGGAGGGACGTGACGTGGAAGCCGTGTGGATCGTGCTGGGCGTCGCGGCGCTCGTGCTCATCCTGGGCGTCGTCTCCTACAACCGGTTCGTCGCGCAGCGGAACCTGATCCGCGACGCCTGGGCGAACATCGACACGGAGCTCCGGCGGCGCTACGACCTGATCCCGAACCTCGTGGAGACGGTGCGGGGGTACGCGGCGCACGAGCGCGAGGTGTTCGAGAACGTGACCCGGGCCCGGGCCCAGGCCGCCGCGGCCACCGGCTCGCCGGCCGAGCAGGCCGCCGCCGAGGGGCCCCTCGTGGCCGCCCTCCGCCAGCTCTTCGCGGTCGTCGAGAACTACCCCCAGCTCCAGGCGAACCAGAACTTCCTCCAGCTCCAGGCGGAGCTGGCGAACACGGAGGACCGTCTCCAGACCGCCCGGCGCTTCTACAACGCGAACGTCCGGGACTACAACCGCCGGGTCCAGTCGTTCCCCTCGAACGTGATCGCCAGCGCGTTCGGGTTCAAGGAGGAGGAGTTCTTCGAGATCGAGGAGGCGGTGCGGGAGGCCGGGCCACCGAAGGTCTCGTTCGTGGAGCCGGCGGCCGCGGCCGGCGAGTCGCAGGCCCCGCCCGGGCCCTCGCCCCAGGAGCCGCCTCCTCCGGCGCCCCCTCCCCCGCCCTCGGCCTAGGGCTACGGCGCGGCGAGCGACGGCTCCTCGGCGGCCGGGAGCAGCGGGGCTCGCCGGACCCTCCGGGTGACGAGCCACCAGACGACGGACCAGGCCAGGGCCACGCCGCCCAGGACCACGGCCGCCTCCCTCGGGCCGAAGCGGTCGGCCGCCCACCCGGCCACGAGGCTCGAGGCGGCGAGCGACAGCGTGACGAGCGCGTAGTCGAACGCGAACACGCGCCCCCGGATCCGGTCGGGGACGATCCGCTGGAGCCCGTAGGTGGACAGGACCCACTGCGCCCCCCCGCCCAGGTGGGCCAGGCAGACGAAGGCCGCGGCGGCGGCGAGCGTCGGGGCCAGGCCGAACAGGACGTAGCCGGTGCCGAACGTGGCCAGGGCGGCGCAGATCGCGGTGAACAGCCTGCGATCCCCCTCCCCGGCGATCCGCCTGCCCAGGAAGGGCCCGACCAGGGCCCCCACGCCGCGGAAG
>DATLZP010000061.1:0-22428 GCA_035573935.1 Actinomycetota bacterium | reverse complement strand
GGCGGGCCGCTCGGAGACTCCCGCCACGAGGAGGACACGAGCCCCTCCCGCCGCAACCGGGTGAGGAGCGGGTAGATCGTCCCCTCCGTCGTCAGCATCCCGTCCACCTCCGACAACGCGCGCACGAGGTCGAACCCGTACCGCTCCTCCTCGCCGAGCAACGCCAGCACGCAGTACTCGAGGGTGCCTCGCCGCATCTGCGCCAGCAGCCTGTCCTCCCGGACTACCATGCGGTGCATGGTACCCGGCGCGACAAGACCTGTCAAGCCAACGGCGGTGCCAAGCCCCCCGGCCCCATCGGGCCAGCGGGGCTCCCGTGCGATGAGATCCCCCGTCCGCATCGGTCCAACGTGCAGGACGTGACGGAGGAGGTTCACCATGGCCGACGCGATGACCGAGCCCGTGAGCCGAACGCTGGAGGTGCCCGGCGCCGTCCTCACGTACGACGTCCGGCGGAACGAGCGCAGCACCGACCCGGCGCTGCTGCTGATCGGCTCGCCGATGGCTGCCGCCGGGTTCGCCACGCTGGCGGGGTACTTCTCCGACCGCACGGTGGTCACCTACGACCCCCGCGGCTCGGAGCGGAGCAGGCGCACGGACGGGGCCACCCGGAACACGGTCGAGGAGCACGCGGAGGACCTGCATCGGCTCATCGCGGCGATCGAGGCGGGGCCCGTCGACCTCTTCGCCAGCAGCGGGGGCGCGGTGAACGCGCTGGCCCTGGTGGCCGAGCACCCGGAACAGGTCCGGACGCTCGTCGCGCACGAACCACCGCTCCCCGCGGTGCTCCCCGATCGCGAGCAGGCGCTGGCCGCGTGCCGCGACATCCACGAGACGTACCTGCGCAGCGGGTTCGGCGCGGGGATGGCGAAGTTCATCGCGCTCACCAGCCACAAGGGCGAGATCCCCGCCGACTGGCTGGACCGGCCGGCCCCGGACCCGGCCACGTTCGGGCTGCCGACCGAGGACGACGGATCCCGGGACGACCCGCTCCTCGGGCTGGCCATGGGCTCGACGATCGCCTACGAGCCCGACTTCGACGCCCTCCGCGCGGCGTCGACCCGCATCGTCGTGGCCGCGGGCAGCGGATCGGCCGGGGAGCTGGCCAACCGGTGCGCCTTCGCCGTGGCCGAGCGGCTGGGGACGACGCCGGTCGTCTTCCCCAGCCACCACGGCGGGTTCCTCGGCGGGGAGTACGGGTGGTCGGGCGAGCCCTAGGCCTTCGCCGCCAAGCTGCGCGAGGTGCTCGCCGGGGCCTGAGCTGGGGGTCCCCGCCGCACCGTCAGCGCGTCGTCGCGGACGCCGCGCGTCGCAGCAGCAGCCGGGCTCCCACGAGGAACGCGAGGATGAACCCGGCAAGGATCGTCCAGTAGAGGCCCATGGGCTGGAGCCCGGCATCCCCGTAGCTCGCCACGAGCGGGGGGCCCAGCGGCGAGCCGCCCTCCATCAGCAGCTCGCGGACCCCGAGGGCGCGTCCCACCGCCTCGAAGGCCCACCGCACCGGGATGACCAGGCTGATCGCCTTCCCGGGCCCCGCCATGATGTGCACCGGGAGGATGGCCCCGGAGAACAGCACGGCGGGGAAACTGAGGAGGGGGAGGGCCAGGGTCGCCTGCGACGGGTTCGCCACCCCGGCGGAGGTCAGCAGTCCCAGGGCCAGCGCCGCCGTGGCCAGCAGCGCCAGGGTGCCCCCGACGGACAGGTAGGTGCGGAGGGGGGCGGCGGGGAGCCTGTCCAGGGTCCGGAGGACCAGGAGCATCAGGGCGTTCACGGCGAGGAGGAAGGGGAGGACGACCGCGACCTTCGACAGCAGGTAGGGCCCCAGCCCCACGCCGCCGAGATGCTCCCTGCGCAGGATGGTCCGCTCCGCCACGATCTGGAGGAGCCCGTAGGTGAGCCCGAAGAAGAACGCCGCGAAGGTGATCCAGAACAGGATCATCAGGATGGCGCTCGGCTGCGGGTCGCGGGGCTCGAAGGCGCCGGGGCGGAACAGGATCGTGAACATCGCCACGACCATGATCGGTGAGCCCACGAGGATCGCGACCGTGAGGGGGTTGCGGACGAGCGTCTCGAAGGTCCGCCGCGTGAGCACCCACCACTGCGCGGCGGCCCCCGGGCGGGGGGCGACCGGCGGGGCCGGGTGGGCCGGGCCCGGCGGATCCGTCCCAGCTTCCGCGGCCGGGCGGTCCCGGAACCGGGCGGCCCATGCCTCCGGGCTCTCCTCCGCGGCCAGGCGTTCGTAGACCCGCTCGACGGACGGAACGTCGAAGTAGACGAGGGCCTCGGCGGGCGTGCCGACGAACGCCAGGTGTCCTCCCTTGGCCAGGAACACGATCCGATCGCACGCCGAGACGTCCTGGGGGGCGTGGGTGGTGAAGACGATCGTCGCTCCGCGAGCGGCGAGGCCGCGGAGCACGCGCAGCAGCTCCGCCCCGGTGGCCGGATCGAGCCCCGAGGTGGGCTCGTCCAGGAAAAAGACCCGCGGATCCGTCAGCAGCTCCACCGCGATGCTGGCGCGCTTCCGTTGCCCGCCGCTCAGGGACCCGACCGGGACGTCGGCGCGTTCCTCGAGATCGAGGGCCCGCAACGCCTCGGTCACCGCCCGCTCGATCGCCTGCGGGCTCGTCCCGGACGGGAGCCGGAGCCTGGCCGCGTACCGGAGCGTCCGGGCCAGCGGGAGGTCGGCGTGGATGATGTCGTCCTGCGGCACGTACCCGAGCACCCGCCGCCAGGCATCGATGCTGCCGGAGATCTCCACACCGTCGAAGCGCACCGCCCCGGCCTGGGCCGCCTGCACGCCGGCCAAGGCCTCCAGCAGCGTCGTCTTGCCGGCTCCGCTGCCTCCCACGATCCCGACGACCTCGCCGGGCTCGATCGAGAGGGAGATGTCGTGGAGGACCGTCAGGCCCGTGCGGACCCGCCTGGTCAGGTGCTCCGCCTGGATGCGGACGCCCCGCCGGTGCTCCTCCCCGACCGTGCGATCGACCACGGGCCTCGGCGGGCCCATCCCGCTCATCGCTCCGCTGTGCTCCACTCGGGACGCCTCGGGACGCCGCGCGCTATGAAACCCGATGCCCCGCGGAACGGTCAATGCCGCCTCCAGATCGAGGACCGCGGCACCCACGAGCTGGAGGGCGTGCCCGGAAGGTGGCGACCCTTCGCCGCCGCCGGGTAGCCGCCGAGCGCCGGGTCGAGACCGTCCATCGCCACCGCCTCAGCGCCGAGCGCGAGGAGCGCCGGCAGCTTCGAACATGGCTCCTCGCCGGACCGGTTCGGTCGGGCTCCGCCGGGCCATCACCTCCGACGGGCCACGCGGGTGAAGGTCACGTGCGTGACGCCACTGGGCGAGGAGGTGGCCTCGACCTCGTAGTCGTCCTCGAGGCCCTCCAGCCCGTCCCAGAGGCGGACGCCTCGGCCGAGGAGGATCGGGACCACCACGAGGTGCATGCGGTCGACGAGCCCGGCCGCAACGAACCCGCGGATCGTCGTCACGCCTCCGCCGATGCGTACGTCCCGGCCGTCCGCGGCCTCGCGAGCCACCTGGAGCGCCTCGGCGGGCGGAGCGTCGAGGAAGTGGAACGTCGTGCCGCCTTCCATCTCGACCGGCGGCCGGGGGTGATGGGTGAGGACGAACACCGGCGTGTGGAACGGCGGGTTGGGCCCCCACCACCCCCTCCACCCCGGGTCCTGGTGCCACCCGGGCGGGCCGAACTTCCCGGCGCCCATGATCTCGGCCCCGATCCCGACGTCGTGCAGACGCGCGAAGGCGTCGTCGATGCCGCCGGTGCCGCCGGCCTCCCCGACCGTCTCGCGCCACCAGCGGGTGAGGAACATCCATGCGTGCAGCCGTTCCCCGGCGTGACCGAACGGTGCATCGAGGCTCTGACCTTCACCGGTGCCGAAGCCATCGAGCGAGATCGAGAAGTTGTGAACGCGGACCCGGGACATGGCCGTTCCTCCTTCCGTGGTCGGTCGTCCCGCGGCACGGGTGGGTGCTCGCGGTCACGGGATCCTTGGGGCCACGACGTTCCGACCCCCCTGCCGGCCGAACCTCATCGGGCCGCACGTCGGAGATGGCGGCCGTCATGCCCGCCGTGTTCACGGCGTCGCCCCACAGGTCGTAGAGGAAGCGTCGCGGCTCCTCATCGCCCCGGAGGTCGGCGGCGATCCGGCGAACGACTCCCTCGCCCTGGCCAGCCAACCCATCCCGGGCGGCGCCCACCGGCCAGCCTCGGCCTGCGCCCGGGCTCCTGAACCACCGCTGACGGCTACGTCCGCCTGTCGAGGAGCCGGGCTCGTCGGGCCCTCCGCCGTTGGAGCCAGACCACCATCCGTTCGGCGGCGGACCCCTGTCGCGGGGCGGCACCGACCTGGATGGCGGCGGCCTGCAGGTTGAGGAT
This sequence comes from Actinomycetota bacterium, assembly GCA_035573935.1. GTDB lineage: Bacteria > Actinomycetota > UBA4738 > UBA4738 > HRBIN12 > DATLZM01. The sequence continues at coordinate 18,028 of DATLZP010000061.1, read as the reverse complement.
CACCCGGCCCCTCCGCACCAGGCCCCCGCCGATCTCGAAGAAGCCGGCGTACTCGAAGGAGATCGGCTGCCCCGTGGGGGCGAAGCCCGGCGGGTCGAGGGGACCGAGCATCCGCCCGCTGATCCTCCCGTGGACCGCGAGCCCCCTCCCGTCCTCGGCGACGAACGGACCGTCGACGATCTCCCACCTGGCATCGGGGAACGCCCGCCAGACGACGCCGAGGAACCGTTCGAGCTGGTCGAGCCCGCGGATGACCTCGGGCCAGGCGTCGTCCTCGAACACGACGTCCTCGGCGAACAGGGAACCCAGGAGTTCCGGGTCGTGCGCGCTGAGCACCTCGCACGCGCGCTGCGAGAGCGCTCGGGCGGAAGCGTGGTCCAGTCGGTCCACCATCGTTCATCCCTCCGCTCGGCTCCTCCCTGCGCGCGCGTCGGGCGTCGCGCCCGCCCGGGATCGGCGCGCGGGCTCCCCTCCGCGCCGAGGACGGGCCCCGAGGAGCACGCGCCGGACGACCGCGGGGCGGAGGATCGTCGTGGGCGGCTCGAGCAACGCGATCACGGGCGCCAGGTGCTCCACCACCACCGGGTCGCGCTCGGCGGCCGCGAGGAGGCGACGCATGTACGCGTTGCGCAGGCGGACCGACACGTTCCGGCGGCCGGCGACCTCGGGGAGCGCGAGGTCCCCCCCGACCGCCAGGTCCCACGCCTGGTCGACGATCCTGGTGGCGGCGCGGAAGAAGCGGCGGGCGATCCCCTCGGTCCCCGGCTCGAGGCACCGCCGGAGCTCGAGGACCTCGAGCGCGGCGACGCTCATCCCCTGGCCGTAGATCGGGTTGAAGCTCGCGATCGCGTCGCCGAGCACGAGGAGCCCTTCCGGGAAGCGAGCGGTGCGATCGTAGCGCCGCCGCAGGTTCGCCGGGAACCGATGGGTCGCCACCTCCCCGAGCGGTTCCCCCTCGTGCACCGCGCTCCGCACGTCCTCCGGCGCGACCGTGTCGAGGAACGCCAGCCAGGCGTCGGGCTCCGTCGGCGGGTGGTGCCCCCCGTACCCAAAGAGCGTGCACATCCACCGACCCCCCTCCAGCGCGAGGAGGCCCATCCCGCGGGGATGCCCGGGCCTTGGCCCGATCAGGACGATCCGTTCCTCGAGCGCCCCGGGGTTCAGGTGGAGGTGCCGGGTCACGTAGACGAGGTCGACCTCCAGCCGTTGCTCCGGCGGCCGCGGGTAGCCGAGGGCTTCCAGCCAGACCGGCGTCCTCCCGGATCGGCCGCTCGCGTCGACCACCAGCTCGGCGGGCAGGCTCTCCTCGGCGCTGCCCGGGGCCCGCCTGAGCACGCGGACCCCGGTCACCCGATCCCCGGTGGCGACGAGGCCGAGGGCATCGCACCCTTGGAGGACCGTCACGTTGGGGATCGCCAGCAGCCGCTCGCGCACCGACCCCTCCAGGAACGGCCGACTCACGGAGAGGGCGGGCTGGTCGGATCGGACGGCGACGGGGGCCAGGCGGTGACCGGACACCGAGAACCGGATCTCGGTGAACGCCACGGCCGACGGGACGCCCGCGCCGATGAGGGCCCCCGTGAACCCCGGGAACAACTGGTCCAGGACCTGCTGACCGGACGGGAGGAGGGCGTGGATGTGCCTGCCCTGGGGCACACCCCGGCGACCCTCCCCCAGCGCCGGGAGGTGGTCCCGCTCCACCACGGTGACGCGGTCGAAGCGCTCCGAGAGGACCCGAGCCGCCAACAGCCCGGCCATGCTCGCACCGATCACGACCGCGTGCCCGCCGATCCGCTCCATGGCCGTCCCTCCCGGTCCGTCGAACGCCGGGAGGGTGGCACGGCCTAGCGCTCACCCGACAGACCGATCCCTGCTCGATCGGTGCCCGATCGCGGTCCCTCGGGGCCGTACAGCTCTCGGTCCCACAACCAGCCCACGATGCGCTCGATCCCCCGGGTCAGGTGGCGGCGGTACGTGCTGAAGGGCAGGTCGAGCACCTCGGCGGCGCGCTCCTGGGTCGGCGCCGGATGCACGTACGTACGGTCGATGGCGCGGTGCACGGGCTCGCTCCGGGGGTCGGTGGCGAGCGACCCGATGGCGGCGAGGAGCAGCTCCCGCAGCGATCCGGGGGTCGGATCCCCCCCGGACCAGTCGCGGGCGACGCGCGAGCGCATGAGCGGATTGCGCGCGAGCGCTTCGGGCCGGTGGAGGTCGCGGAGCGCCCTCCGCACGGAGGTCATGAAGTCCGGGTGCGAGAGGGCCACCGTGGGGTCCGGCTGCTCGACCGTGGGCTCGTAGCGGCCGAGCTCTCGTTCGCTCATGGTCTCGAGCCACTCCTCGACCGTCCGCGTCCGCCAGTCGTGCACGAACACCCCATAGCGGAGACCGGCCACGTGGTAGTCGGCGTCCGAGGCACGGCGGAAGTCGATGTAGGAGAACATCGGCTCCACCTCGTCCGGGTCCGTGAACGCGCCGACCAGTTCGACCGCGACGGGCCGGGACACGTACAGCTGGATGCTCCTGACGGCGATGAGGTCGCGGGACGGCGAAGGGGCCTGGTAGGCGTCCCGGTCCATGAACGATCGGCCGGCGCGGGCCTGCTCCCCGGGTCGCAGCGGTGCGTGTCGCTCGAGGTGCGACCACATCGCGCGGGCGCCGGGGTCGCGTTCGCGATCCTCCTCCGTCGTTCGCTCCAGCGCGAGCACCACGGCGAACCCCCGCACCTCGTCGCCGGGCTCCCGGACGACCACGAACCCCTCGGGCTGGCGCTCCATCCAGTAACGGACGAGCGCGGCGGCCTCCGGACCCTCGTGCCCCTCCGCCATCGCCAGGATGGCGTCCCGGTCCCCCGGCCGGAGGCGGTCCGCCCACACCCTGCCCAGCGTCGCGTAGTCCCACCAGGCCCGCGTGGCGGGGTTGCCCCGGTGAAGGAAGAGCAGGTCCGCCGCCGCCCGCTGTTGCTCCCGCCCGCGGGAGCGGCGGAGGCGCCCGAGCACGTGCGCCCGCACGCTCGTGTGGATCTCGGCGTAGGCGGCCGGGTCTCGCCAGCGCAGATCCGCCTCCAGCAGATCGCGCGCGAGGTCGTGGGGCACGAGGCCCCCGGCGGACCCCTCGACGAAGGAGAGGCTCCGCATCCACCCGAACAGCTGGGAAGCGTCAGCGCCCGGGACTGCCGCCCGCAGGAGGTCCTCGGTCGTCCCGCGCGCGTGGGCGCAGACGTGGAGCGCCCGACGGTGCTGGGCGGAGGGGGTGTGCTCGAGGAACGCTTGGAGCAGGGCGCCGACGAGGTTGGGCGCTTCCCCGATGTCGGGGGGGATCGCGCCCCCGTCGGGCTCGCGTGACACGAGATCGACGAAGAGCGAGAGAGCGAGGGGGTGGCCGTGCGTCGCGTCGAGGATGCGGGCGTGGAGCCCCCGCTCGACCCCGGCGGCCTCCAGGAAGGCGCGGGCGTCCTCGGGTCCGAGGTTCCTGAGGGAGATCGCTCGCAGGAGCTGCTGCCAGCCCGGATCCCGGAGCCACGCGGCATCCGGCGGGTGGCGGCCCGCGATCACCGTGAGGGCCCCGGCGGGGAGTCCCGGGAGCAGCTGCTCGCGGAGCCATCCATCGAGCGTCCCGATCGCCTCGTAGCTGTCCAGCAGAAGTACGAGTCGTCCCCGATGGTGGAGCAGGGGCAGCGGATCGGGGACGTCGGGGCTCCCGAGCGCGTCCGCGAGCGCGGCCAGGAAGCCGCTCGGGGTGGGATCCACGTCTCGGCACTCCAGCAGGACGGTGGTGGCTCCCACCTCGGCCGCCACGTCCGCCAAGACGCCGAGCAGCGTCGTCTTCCCGATGCCGCCGGGTCCGTACACGAAGAGGACCGAGAACGGGGGCTCCGGCGTCTCCAGCGCGGAACGAAACAGCTCCACCTCGGCCGCGCGACCCACGAAGGAGCGGCGCCGGAGCTCGCGCAGACGTTCGCCGACCGTGCGCATGTGCGATGTGATCCGCGTCGGAGACGCATCATCGCACGAGCAGCGGGAACACGCATCCGGCCGACCGCCCACGCGGGCGAACGTGACGGGTCGCGGCTCGAGGCGGGACACATCTCAGGGTGGTGCCCGAAGGCGAGAGAGAAGACGGGCGCTGACCTGGGCTCTTGGACGTGGGGCGGGGAGGACTCGAACCTCCGGCCGGCGGATTATGAGTCCGTTCCCGGCCAACTCCCTGACCTGCGGAGATGCCTCGAAAGGGCCCGTGAGCAGGCCGTTTGAGTGCTCATCAGTGAGCGACGTTTGCCGTCGTTTTGCGGTCGGTCACGGGACACAGACGGGACACAACCTACCCGCGAGTAACTTGTGGTGGCCGCCTAAGGATCCCGCGGAGCTCCCCGCTCTGGCAACCAGGCGCCTGTATACTGGGTTTGGCTAGAGGGCGAGGTCCTTGCCACCCCCTCGGGTGCGCTCGGGCCTCGTCCATTGCTTTCAGTAGAGGCCTCCGGTTAGCTCCTGGAGTTCCATGAGCCGGGCGCAGAGGGCCGACTCCTCCGGGCTTGCCGATCCCAGGACCACCCTGCGGGCGAGCCTTCCGTAGATGTCCACCACCTGGATCGGGTCCGTGTAGACGGAGTCCACCGTGGTGACCGACGCGATCACCGGGCGGAGCCGGAAGTTCCCACGCAGGTAGTCCTCCAGGTTCCGGCGCTGGTCCACGTTCATCCTCCACCGGTCGATGACGACGTCGAGGTTCTCCCCCCAGGCCCTGCGGCCCCGGTGGCGCTCGAGGAGCCTGCGCAGTTGGTAGTTGCGGAACCGGACGGCTTCACCTGGGCTCGAGAGATGGGGACCGCCTCCCGCCAGGTACCTCCCCTTGTCGAGCCAGTTGCCGGTGGTGGTGATGTCCCCCGGGTCGGTCAGGTCGGCCAGGTACTCCAGGAGGTGCCGGGTCGCCGGGGAGAGCTTGTCCGCCCACCGCTGGGCCTTGAACTCCCTTACGACGTCGTGGTGGTAGCGGAAGGCCGCCAGATGTCGCCTCACGTGGTCCAGGACACTCGCCGAGAGGTGCATGCCGATAAGGATGTAGAGAGGGTTCCCTGCTACTCCCGGATCCCCTGATTCGTCGACGAACAGGAACTCCTTCTCCTCGGTGGGCATAGCGGGAGTGAACCTCAGCGTCGCGGCCAGGGGCAAGCAGTAGCCGGGCTCCTGGAACCTCGTGCTCGGCAACCGACGCTCATGGCGCTGACTGAGGTCCTTGCCCTCGCTGGGCCTGGAGGATCAAGAATTGGGGGGCGGCGGTCACCTCCATGCTGCGCGGGAGGTTGAGCGCCTCCGGATCGCCAGACGCTCGGTTCGCGGCTCGGATTGCGGGTAGGTCGCGATTATCAGGACATGAGCCCGCACCGCACGCGGTCGAGTAATGGCTCCTAGCTCGCTAGCTGAGCGCGCCCGTGAAAGATCATGGGAGCTCCTAGGGACCCAGCCGAAATGGCGGGTAGCGGTCGGTGACCAGGAGGAAGGCGTAGGCGGCGACCCGGTTCCCCCACCGGAGGACCCCCTCCACGTAGTCGAAGAGGCCCCGGGGGTACCGGCCGGTGAACAGGATGGCGAACCACGCGATGACCACGGCCACCACCGCGCCGATCCACAGGAAGAACAGCACGACGTAGTGAGGGATCGCCAGGAACCACTTGACCAGGGGGAGCCACCGGTTCAGGTCGCGGAGGACGTCCGGGTAGTCGATGTCGAGGTGCACGTACTGCTCCTCGTCGGTCGAGGGGTACCGGTCATCCATCAGCGCCAGGTACGCCCCGACCCGGTTCGAGAACCGCAGGAGGTTCAGGTTCCAATCGAACCACCACCGCGGGTACTTCCGTCGGAACAGGATCATGAGCAGCGGTCCGAAGAAGAGCAGCCCTCCGGCCCCGCTCGCCACCGCCGTCCCGTTCTCGTAGGTCCACTGCCACGTGCCGCCCGAGACGCTGCCCAGGACGATGGCGATGGGGATCACCGTGAACAGACGGAACAGGGTGGTCACCCGGTCGAGGTCCCGGTCCGGGTAGTCGACCGAGAACCGCAGGGGGTACTCCTGGGGCGTCGTGCTCATCGCGCACCCTCCACTCCGACGTTCCGCACGCGGACGACCCAGTCGTTCGAGTCCGATCGAGCACCGCCCCGATGAGGACCCTTGAGGATCCGGCGGGTGTAGTCCTGGGGGTTCATCGGATCGGGCCCCGGGCTAGCTCGGCTCCCCACGCCCGCGCCCGATCCTCCTCCCCGTCCCGGAGCGGCCCCTCGCTGTGGAGGACGAAGAAGCTCTGGGGTGGAGCGACCAGCCGGTACCCCTTGCCTCGGAGCCGCCGGGCGATCCGGACCGCAGCCGAGCCGGTCAGCCAGCGGGGCTTGGGGAACCGGGTGTCGAAGGCCGCAGCCATCTTCCCCCCCGCAGGACGCGCCCGCTCCAGCCACTCCCGGGCGCCGACCGGGTAGCCCTCGGTGCCCGGCTGCTTGCGGGAGGCGGGCCTGGTCATACCCCAGCCGTGCGTCGGTCCTCCCAGGATGACGAGGTCCGCCGCCTCGACGGCGCCTTGGGGGACCTCCCCGAACCGGGCCAGGGTCACCTCGCTGTTCGAGGCGAGGCCGTCCGCGATGGCCCGGGCGATCGCCTCGGTGTTGCCGTACACCGACTCGTAGAGGACCACCGCCTTCATGCGGCTGCCCCCACGGCCGTGACGCGCCTCCCCAACTGGAGCAGCCGCCGGGCGATCAGGATGTACCAGACCTCCAGGAACAGGACCGAGAACACCGAGATGTAGACACCGGCGGTGGGGATGTACAGGCCCAGGCCGACGGCGTTCCCCAGGATGGCCATCCACCCGGCCAGGTTGCTGAACACGGCGCTTCGGAGCATCACCGCCCCGATCAGGATCCCGGCGGCCGACCCGAGGAGGTAGTAGGTGTGAAAGGCGGTGCCCCTCCACATGGCGAGCATGGCCTCCCCCGCCGCCAGGACCGTCGACCGCTCGGCGGCGTTGGCGGCTTGCGCATACCGCTGGCTGAGGGAGAGCAGGTGGAATGCCGGGTTCGATGCCACGAAGAACACGATCCCCAGGAACCCGAGGGCCGTGGCCACGACCATCAGGGACTGGCTCTGTCGCCGGAGGAGAACGTACAGGGCCAGGAAGATCGGGACCAGGAAGACGTTGTCGGCGACCAGCAGGAGGTCGAGGTCGAGGAGCCCCACGAGCTTGTTGTCGTGGAACAAGCGGAACCAGTCCACCGCCGTCCCGTCCAGGGGTGGCGGCCACACGACGAACACCAGGACCTGGATCGGGATGAACACCGCCGAGATGAGAGCCCCAGCCCCGGCCAGCCGGTACAAGGCCCTCCACTGCGGCTCCGTGGCCTCGGGTTCCCGAGCCGGCCTCACCCCGCCGCCCCTCCCTCCAGGCGCCGCCCGAGCCTCGTCCAGATCCGGGGCGATCGACCGCTGGTGTCCTGGATCTCCTCGTACCTCCGATCGCGGCCGGTGGGGAGGGGCCGTTCTTCTCTCATCGACCTGGTTTCACCTCGCCGTACCAGATCGCGCAGCGAGCGGTCGGGTTCTGTGCGGAGGAGCGGGACGAAGGTAAGGATCAGAACGACGTTCGCCACACCGTACACCCCCAGGAAGGGTACGAGCACGGCCAGCCAGCCCAGGGCCGCCCACAGCCCGAGCCGGGCCCATCGACCTCTTCCGAGCAGGAGAGCGCCCGCCACGAGCTCGAAGGCCACCACCGCCAGGGTGAAGGGGCCGGCGATCGGGAGGACGACCTCCCGCACCAGCTGTTCGGCCCCCGGCCACGCCAGATCCGCGAAGGCTTCGTACACGACATGGGCGTTCGGGAACGACACAAGGAGGTTGAAGACCGCTGAACCGATGTAGAAGAGACCCACCACGATCCGGTAGCCCGTGGCCAGCGGGCCGGCCCGAGGGCGACCTGGCGTCGTCGCTGTTCCTGTGACCGACCGCATCGGTCCCCTCACGCCCCCACCATCGACCTGGAGGGCCAGTCCAGCCACACGAGCCCGACGATCAGCGCGGCGTTCACCGCCTGGATGAACAGGAACCACGGGTGGAAGAACAGGACCATCAGCCCGAACGAGACTGCCAGGCCGGCCACGGCCACCGGCCTCCACCACTCGGCGTGGGCCCAGAGCCCGACCCCCGCCCCCACCAGCAGCGCCGCCGCAACGAGGGCCACCACGATGGCCACGCCTCGTCGGTCGCCCAGCAGCCAGGAGTGCGAGGGGTCGAAGGGGGCGTCCTTGGCCTTGGGGGTGGCCCACATCGCCACGTGGACGCCGCCGTGGGCGACGAGGAACGGGATGAACAGGAACCGCCACACCGCGGATCAACCCCTTCCTGCGGGCTCACCATCAGTCGCTGTCAACGACGAGTCCCATCGACTTGTCTCCGGGAGCATTCGGAGGGGGGTGCCCCCACCGAGCCATGCCCCCACCATCCGATGGTGGAGATGGGGGACCTTGCCGAGCCAGCTGTGGGCCGAGTCCGGGAGGGGATCCGCCACCGCGTAGGGCATGGGCGCGGCCAGCGGCGCCGTCGAGATCGTCTCTGTGTCCGCCATCTCGAACCAGGATGGCCTGTGAGCCCTGGCGACCGTGGGGTCGATGGTCCCCCATCCGGGGGGCCGCTCGTCCCTTGTCCGCCTCCGGATCAGGAACCCAGGATCTCGTCGGCGATCCGAGAGGCCCAAGCCCTGACGGCGTCCCAGTCGCGGAAGTCGCCCTCGGGGGCGCGTAGCGCCAGCACGATGGCCTTCTCGGGGAAGCTTAGGTTCCTCTTTACCAGCTTTCCGGGGAACACTCGGTGCTCCCGGGCACCCGTCCTCTCCATCACCTCTGATACGTCAACCGGGTCTTCCTCGGGCTTTGGAGGATCCCCGATTGGCCCGCTGGAGAACAGCCACACCGGGCGAGAGATGAGGGCGTTCCTGGCCCGCTCGACGAGTTCCTTGGCCTCCTTCAGCCAGTGGCTAGCGTAGACGGCGCTCCCCAGAACCACCGCGTCGTACGGGTCGACGGAGCGGACCTCCCCGGGTGGGACCACGGTGGTTTCCAGGCCGCGCTCGCTCAGGACCTGTCCGATAGCTTCGGCGATCTCGGTGGTCGAACCGTACTTGCTCGCCGCCGTGACCAAGACCTTCATGGCCGGCTCCTCTCCCCTAGGTGTCTCGTTCCTGGGTGTGCCCAGGACCGGTCAGGGGTCCCTCCACACGCCCGTAGGTGTACAGGTTGTCTCCGAACACCACCCTCGCGCCGACCCGGGCGGCCTCGTCGATGACCGCCGCCATCAGCGGTGCGGATGGAGCTCCGGCCACCGGTGGTACGGAGCCCCGGCGCAGTGGTAGACGGTCTCCGCGTCCTGGAAGGCTCTGGTGGCGTCGTCTCGATCCGTGACGTCGGCGGCCACGATCTCCACCCCCTGCGGCACCCCGGCGCCTCCGTCGGCGCGGCTCTCCGCCCGCACCCTCCTCCCCTGTCCGGCCACGTAGCGGATGGCGGCAAGCCCAAGGGGCCGGTTCCCAGAACCACCTCCACGTCAGCCATGGGAGCTCTCCCCGGCCGATCGGACCACGTCCCCGAGGTTCGTCCTGGGGTCGAGGGCCCGCAGGAACCGCACCGCCACGACAACCTCCGCTACGCCCAGCACACCGATGCCGACCCCCACCCCTAGGGAGCCCGCCTCCCCGCGGACGGAGAGGACGACCATCAGGGAGACGATCCCCAGAGCCAGCACGCTCATGGCCACGAGGATCGTGGGGGCCAGCACGTATCCCCAGGCCCGGCCCCTCATCAGGAGCACACCGGCCGCGATCGCCGCGGGGAGGAGCAGCGCCAGGTCGAGGACGTGCACGGGGTTGGTGGGGAGCCCGGCCTCGCGGACCACCTCGGGAGCGGTGCCAGAGAACAGTGACGGGATGATCTCCGAGACCCACAGCAGGGCGAACACCGCTCCGATCCCGATCAACAGCCCTCCGGTGGAGCGCCTCGGCGCTTCCCCAGAGAAGCTGGCCCGAACCCGCATCGGATCGATGACGGCCAGGGCCCCGATGAGCGCGTACGCCGAGAGCCCGAAGACCGCCACCCACGCCAGGAACAACGGGCCGAAGTGGATGTCGAACGCGTAGATGGCGTAGGTGTACGCGCTGTAAGCGAGCACGCCGGTCCAGGCCAGGTAGGCGCGGACCGACCCTCTAGCGGCCAGCAAGGCCAGCAGCAGGAGGAGGATGGGGTACGCGACCAGGTTGGCGATGTCCTGGCCCACCGACTGCGCTGCCCAGTTGGCGGTCTCTTGCCCGTAGATCCTGTCCTCGAACGCGATCCCGACGGCGCTTCCCCCTATGGCCAAGACCGCGATGGGGACCGAGAGCCACAGCCAGAAGGGGACACGTCGCTTGGCCCTGGGGCCTGCGTTTACGTGCCCCCCTTCGTCAGTTTCCCGTCTCATCATCACCCCAGAGAACCGGGCGGCCCGACTTCCGGGTGCTCCCCATATTCGCCGGAACCCACGGAAGACCCATCGCCTCCGCCTTCGGAGGCGACTCTAGGGGCGCATCCCTCCCCTCATATGGGGCCAGGTGTCCCCCAGCATAGGGGCCGACAGTCCTCGAAAATCTCGATACATATCGCCTAGCGTGGAGGGCGAACGCAAGCAGTAGATGGCGAGGACGATCATGGGGACGCGAGAACTCAGAGGATATGAGGAGGCCCCGGGGAACGGCCCCACGAAGATCTCCTCACAGAGACCAGGAGGGGCCAGCATCGACCTGTACTGGCTCCCCCTCGGCGCCGGAGGGTGGTTCGTGCGACTGAACGGGCGGATCTACGAGGCGGTCCAGGCCCTCGTCCAACGGCGCCGCACCCTGCATCTCTACCACTCCGCGCTCGAGGTTCGCGTGGCCGAGGGACGCTTCGTGATCGAGAACGCCTGGCCGATCCCCGATGCCGACGGTCGGTCCCGCGGTGTCGTGTTGGAAGGCCCCGTCTGGAGCCGCCGACTCGGCCGATCCCGGGTTCTCCGATACGAGGTCCGCCGGTGGCAGGACGGGGCCATCCCGGACGTCGAGTGGGCGGTCGACAGCCCCCGGCGCCTGAGCGAGGACCCACAGGTGGCCGGTCGCCTCCTCGACCTCGTCGGGTCTCTGCCGAGGCTGGTCTGGGGTCGGGACGAGCTTGGCACCGGTGAGATGTGGAACTCCAACTCGGTGATCTCATGGCTGATCGCCCGGAGCGGTCTTCGGGCGGAGGCCATCAAGCCTCCCCCCGGCGGACGAGCTCCCGGATGGAACGCGGGCCTGGTCGTTGCTCGGCGCGATCCGAGCGCGCGCCACACCGCCGCATAGAGCCACCACGAGGCCTGCGATGCAGGCCAGGGCGACCAGGAACGCGAGGAGGACGCGGTGGCCGGGCACGGAACAGCTCCGCATCACCCGAGGGACCCGACGGTGAGGCCTTTCCCCGCCTGCCGCGAAAGCTGCTGGGGCCAGCGCTGGGTGGAGCCTGCGCTGGCTGGCGGCTGGTCGGTCGCGCTACTGCCGCACGCGCGGGCGCGGCGAGTCAAGGTAGTGCTGCCGACGCTCCTGAGGAAACTGAAGAAAGAAGGCTTACGTGAGGTCCGGGCTCGCGGGACCCGGCCTTGGTAGATGCGGGCTCCCGAGCCTCACATGGTACCGGCTCGCAGAATCCGCTGCTCATTCTGCCACTCGAGCAGGATGCGCGGCCTGACGTGGAACTTCTCGGGTGATCAGCGAGGTTCCGATCCGCGAGCGCCGAATCCTCGACCGTATCCGGCTCCTCGGAGCCGTCTCTTCTCAAACGCACACGGGACCCACATGGGACACATGATAAGGGCGGGCCTCTGCGCGGGGACCGAATGAGTGACCTGACCTGCCCTTTTCCTGTGGGGCGGGGTGGACTCGAACCACCGGCCGGCGGATTATGAGTCCGTTCCCGGGCAGGGCCCTGACCTGCGGGGATGCGTCGAAAGGGCCCGTGAGCAGGCCGTTTGAGTGCTCATCAGTGATCGACGTTTGCCGTTGTTTTGCGGTCGGTCACGGGACACAGACGGGACACAACCTACCCGCTGGTAGCCACGCTTCCATGGAGTACCCAGGTGTCCAAGGGGCTCATCTCTGCGGAGCACCCACTACCAGAGGCCGAACGAAAGTCTTGCCATCCCAGAACGGAACCTTGACAGGACCGGTGGCGTTCGCCGCTGCTCCGGCGAACACGGCCAGGGCGGCCGGCCCCAGGATGAGCAGGTGCTTATCGATCCCCTGGTTGTTCAGCTTCCTCAGCTCATCGGCAGCGGCTCGGGCCAAGGCCCGAAGGTCGGACGCGCCCAGGATCCCCGGCCTATGCAGGTTGACGACCTCTCGGGCCCCGATCTGGTAGGCGTATCGGATCCCCGCATCCCCGAACCCGCCACGACAGGAAACTTCCAGGACGGTCGGGCCGGCCCCTCCGAGCGAACGGCGCTTGGGTTCAGGAGGAACGCTCGCTTCGCCCTCGCCCCAGATCACAGAGAAGGAGCTCCCGGTCCTCTGCAGGACACCAAGGCGCAGTCGGGTAGTGATCCGCCACTCGTACCCCACGAGGAAGGCAAGCGGCAACGGCAGATCCAGATCCAGCACGATGCTGGGTGAGGGAAAGACGGCCTGAACCGCGTCGCGGGCTCCGGCGAGGGCATGCACGATCATCGGCGTGGCCCCGGGAGCAAGCAGCCGTCGCTCGGGATCGATCAGCGACCTCCAGTCGAACGCGAGGTCGTGGTCGCCGCTCACCTCCCCCAGGGCCCGCATCGCAACAGGGATGGGCTTCTCAGCCTCACGACCGTCCGCCAGGGCCCCGACGGCGTCCCGAACGTACCGGGAGGCGACCCGGCGGCGGAACTCCTCGGCCGATTCTCCCCCTGCTCGGATCAGACCGTTGCACTCCAGGAGCTGGTCGCCGACGTTGCCCAACGCAGCGTGCACAGCATCCCTGTCGCACTGGCGGCCGGGATCGATGTCGACGAAGATGGGTACGATCGGATAGCGGGGCTGTCGCGCCTTGCGTTCAAAGGCCGCCGGGAGCTCGACCTCGTTGATGAAGCGAGAGCCTAGCGCCGACGCGGTGCCCCACCAGATGAAGCCCCCGGTCTCCTCGAAGATCGCCCGTCGGACGGCCTCTCGGGTCTGCTCCCCGACCCGCAGATCCTCGGTGTCCTTCCAGCCCCCCGCTCCGTGGATCTTGAGGGCCTCCCGGAGACGGGCGACCGCAGCGGCATTATCCCGTCGGTGGCTGAGGAACGGCTTGATCGTCATCGCCAGCAGCACCTCTTGGACTTCCGTCCCGACCCGCAGGTGCACGGCTCGTTCCGCCCCGGCTTGCGGAGCGGCCGCAGGGCGAGCGAGGGGTCGGGAGGAGCGGGCTCGGTCTCACCGTGGGGGGCCTCCTCCACGGGCCATTTGCCGGTGGCCCGCCAGATGGACTCCCCGGTCACGTGGCGCCGCGCGAGGTCGAAGAGACGCCGCAGGCCGTCCCGGGGCTTCCACCTTCGCTCATCCGGATCGTCCTTGTAGTAGAGGCACAGCTCGAGGTCGCCGAGGCGGTGCTCGGAGGCGTCTCCCCCGCGTGGCCCGTCGAGGCACAGGACCACGGGTTCCGAGACGCCCGGGGGTAGGGGGAACAGCGCAACCAGGCGGTACCGGCCGAACCGGCCCTCAGCGTAGGCCATGTAGGCGAGGAGGTCGGCCGGCTCCATCCCCAGACGCTCGACGAACGCCCGGAGGTCCGGGCTCCGCTCGATCTCCTCAGGCGCCAGCCGGCGGATGGTCCGATCCTCCCGCAGGCCCACTCCCTCGAGCGCCCGAACCCGTTCCGGGAACAGCTCCCACCACCGGGTGGAACGGCGCCCTACCGCGTCCGCCACGGCCTAGCCTCGATCACCGGCCGCCCGCGATCCGCCCGGATCCCCGCTCCCACGACCCCCGCCGTCCGGGCGGCCATCGACGCGGCTACCCGCTCGGGCGACGTGCTGGGGGCGGGGAAGGCGGGGCCGAAGACCTCCACCCAGCCGTCCAGGGCTTCCCCGACGTCTTCCTTGTCATACGCGGCATGGGCGGCCTCGCGGGCTCGACGCACCGCTTCCCGGGCCTCGGCCCGCTCCCCAGGATCCAACCGCTCGTCGACGTAGGTGTGGGGGGCTCCCGGGTCGGGGGTCAGGACCCCCGGAGCGAGGGCCTCGTAGGCGGCATCGAAGAACAGGACCATGGCCTCGTCGAAGTCGACCCTCTCGGTGAGAGCGCCGTAGAGGACGGATTCCGCGTGGTAGCTGCGGAACGGCCGCTTCTCGCCCCACACCGAGCCCAGCCAGTACTTCACCAACCGGACGGAGGGGATGTAGATCCCCTCGGTCTGGTGGTTCTTGTCGATGGCCGCCCGGAGCTGGCCGCGAGGATGACCCTGGGTCCAGTCGTCGAGCCCCTCCTCGGGAAGGTGCCGCGCGAGGAGAAGCCCATCCGTCCCGTCCGGGGGCTCGAGCGCAGCCACCAGGTCGACGGTGAACTCATGGTCGTGGAGGGTGAGACGCACGGAGCGCTTCCGCTTCTCCGTGCCCCTCACGAGCTCCGATTCTCGGGCCGCCCTGCGGATGGCCTCGAGGGCGGCCCCCGCTGAGGCGGCGAACCGCCCGTCGGGGTCGTCGAGTACCACGATGATGTCGATGTCCTTGAGCCTCACGGCCTGGACCCGGCGTCCGTACGAACCGGATAGGAAGGTCTCCAAGTGCTCGGGCAACTCCCGCTCCAGGGTTCCGCGGATCTTCGGGTGGACCCGCTTGGCCTCGTCGTTCTCCGCCTTCGGAACGCGGACGACCTCGTTCTCGAACCGCTCGAAGGCCTCGTGGACCGATTGGAACTCGGTGCTGTTCATGCAGCCTCCTTTAGGCGAGCCTGATCGGGGGCTTTCCAATTGTTACATATCGCCATCGAATCGCAGATAGTGTAACATAGCGGGGAGGTGATGCCGGTGGTCGACGACGTCGGCAGGGCGCTGGCCAAGGCCCGAGAGAGGACCGGACTGTCCCAGGAGGCCGCAGCCCAGGCTGTGGGCCTGAACCGGGTGGTCCTCAGCTACTACGAGACGGGGAGGCGCCAGCCCCCCCTAGGCGTCCTCGTCGCCCTGGCCCGGCTGTACGGCATACCCGTCCCCGCTCTCCTCGAGGGCACCGAGGAGCTGCCGGAGGCTCCGCCAGCCTCGGAGGTCCTCTTCCGGGCGGCCCCTCGGACCCTCTCGGAGCGGGCCGCCGTGGGGATGCGGCGGTTCTCGGAGCTTGTGCAGGCCTACCTGGAGCTCCTCGAGGAACTGGGCGGGGAGCCGCCGGGCCGGGGGACGAGCCCTTTCCCGGAGGCAAAGCCCAGGGCCGGTCGGCGGGACGCCGCCCGCCTGGCCAGGGAGGTCCGGGACTTCCTGGGCCTGGGCTCGGGGCCGATCGACGACCTGTTCCGCCTGGTGGACGAGCACGTCCTGGTGTTCCGCCTCGCCCTGGGGAGCGACCTCTCCACGGCCCCCTCCGGCCTGTTCTACAACCACCCCCGGGCGGGCTTCTGCATCGTGGTGAACTCCGACATGACCCTGGGCCGGCAGGTGTTCACCCTGGCTCACGAGCTGGCCCACGCCTTCTTCCACTCCCAGCGGGCCGACGCCTGGATCTCCATGCCGGGGGCCCCGGTGGACCGGGAGCGGTTCGCCGACCTGTTCGCCGGGGAGCTGCTGGTGCCCGCCGACGCCCTGGCCCGGGTGATCGAGGAGCTCGAGGCCTGGGAGGAGGTCGCCGACCCGGTGGTGGTGGTCCACCTCCAGCGGCACTTCGGGGTGAGCTACGCCGCCCTCTTGGTCCGGCTCCGTCAGGAGGGGTTCATCTCCGAGCGGGACTACGAGGCCCTGGGGCGGGTCTCCCCCAGCACCCTGGCCCGGCGCCTGGGGTACCCGGTGAACCCCGCCGACCTCGGCGACTACGAGCTCCCGCCCCTGGACCGGTTCCCCGACCGGATGCTCCGGCTGGTGCGGGCGGCCATCCTGCAGCGGAGGATCACCCGGGGGGATGCGGCCGAGACCCTGGGGGTGAGCGTGGAGGACGTCCTGCTCCTCCTGGAGCGGCCCCGGGCCGGGGCCCCGGAGCGCCGGGCGCTCAGGGAACTGGAGGACGTCGCCCACCTGGAGTGAGTCGGCCCGTTGATCGTCGATACCTCCGTGGCCCGGAACTTCGCCATTGCCGGGTGGACGGACCACCTCCGCGACCTGGGCGGCGGAGTCATCCGGGTGGCCCAGGGCGTCCTGGGGGCGCGCCCCGACGAGCCCGGGGAGCTCGACCGGGCCAGGGAGTTCTTCGAGCGGCAGATGAGGCTCCACCCGGCCGGGTCGCCCGACTACACCCGGGCCCTGATCGCCGAGAGCGGGCTGAGCGACCTCATCGCGAGGCGGTCCAACGACCTCGAGGTGGTTGTCCCGGGCCCCGCGGAGCTGGACGCCGCGATCCGGCTGCAGGATCCCGAGGCCCGGGCCTGGAGGCGGAGCCTCGGGATGAAGGCCCGGAGGCTGGATGCTGGTGAAGCCGTCTCGGTCGCCATCGCCGTGGCGAGGGGCGAGACGCTCGGCTGTGACGATGAGGATGGGCGGGGCGCCTACCAGGCCCTGGGAGGGTCGGAGTGCCTGTCGACGCTTGACCTGGTGAAGCGAGCGGTGAGCACGGGCCTTCTCCCCGAGGACCAGGCCCGCCACGGGTACGAGCGACTGCGCGAGGAGTTCCGCTTCTTCGGCCCCGGCTGGCGTTAGGAGGGGATCGGCCAGCACGCCGACGGGGGCAACGCAGTGATTCCTTCACGAAGGCACACGGGACCCACACGGGACACATCATGCTTGGCGGGCCTGGGCGCGAGGCCGAATGAGCGGCCTGACCTGCCCCTTTGCCTGTGGGGCGGGCTGGACTCGAACCAGCGACCGGCGGATTATGAGTCCGCTGCTCTGACCCACTGAGCTACCGCCCCGGCCGCATACTACGCGGCCGAGGGGCGGGTGGTCCGCCGGCCCCGGCGGCCGCCCTCCTGGCGCTCCCGGGCCAGGCGACGGAGCTCCTCCTCGATCCGGCGGTCCTCCAGGGTCACCTCCCGCATCCGCAGGCGAAGGCCGCTGTTGTCCCACGGGTCCAGCCGGACGAAGCGTCGGTCGATCGTGTTCCAGCTCATCACCTCACCCCCGAGGGCGAGGGTAGGCGCCCGCCCGGGCGGAGCGCATCGGTCGCGGGGCGGCTCGTGGGGGGCCCGAGGTCGGGACCCAACCGGGACCACCGGCACCGGCCCTGCGGTCGGGCGGGACCTAGGACGAACGGCCGGCCGGGGCCTCGGCGAGGCGCCGGAGGCCCACCAGCGAGCGCTGCAGGAGCCGGCGCATCAACGGTCGGTACAGGCGGAGGGCGAACCCGCCCAGCACGGGCACCGGGATCCACAGGCGCTCCCGCCAGGCGAGGCGGGTGCCCTCGGCCACCGGGGCCAGGTCCCACTCGCCTGCCACGGACGAACCCCCGGTGGGCGACGACGATCCGCCGGGGCGGCTCCCAGACCACGACCTCCAGCACCTCCGTGAACACCGGGAGGCCGAGCAGCCTGGTCCGTGCCGCGAGCCGCACGCCGGTCCCCGCCCGGCGCTCCCCCAGCACCCTGACGTCCGCGGCGTCCCGCATCCACCGGGGCTGCTCCTCCCAGCGGGCGAGGAGCGCGAACGCCCGCTCCGGCCGGACGGGCACGACGACCTCGGCACCGACCTCGATCAGGCCCTCCATCTCGAGGCGTTCCCCGCCGCCTCCTGCCGGGTTCCCCACGCCGGGCGGACCGAGGACGGGTCGAAGGGAGGCCTGGCTCCGGGGGGGAGACTCGAACTCCCAACCATCGGATTAACAGTCCGCCGCTCTACCGATTGAGCTACCCCGGAACGCGCGCCGGACGGCGCCACCG
>DATLZP010000060.1:0-6229 GCA_035573935.1 Actinomycetota bacterium | reverse complement strand
CGGAGGCCCCCGCCCGGTCTCACCCTGTAGACCGGGCCTCGCCCCCGGCCCACCCCCGCCCCGTAGGCCGGGGCTCGCCCCCGGCCGTCAGTCTCCGTCGACCTGATCCACCTCCAGCGGGGCTGGCCTCCCGAGATACGCGTGGATGCTCGACCAGGGCCACTGCTCGGCTCCGTCGACGAGCCCGGCGCGGATCGGGTTCAGGTGGATGTAGTCGATCTGCGCGGCGAGCTGACGGGGCGACCGGATCCCCCGGTCGAAGAAGCCCTCCTGCCACAGCCGCGTCCGGAGCCCCGCCGCTTCCCTGCACCGGTGCCAGCTCAGGGACTTCCATCGGCGCATCAGGTCCGAGAGGTTCGCACGCGTCGGCAGGAGGATCGCGTGGACGTGGTCCGGCATGAGGACGTAGGCAGCGACCAGGACCCGCTCCTCGGTCCGGAGCTCACCCAGCGCCTCCAGGACCGCGCGCGCCGCCGACGGGCGGGCCAGGAACGCGCGGCGACCGTGGGTAACGGTCGTCACGAAGAACCAGGAGCCGGGCGCATCCACCCTCGGTGGGCGGGCCATGGTTCGCGACGGTAGCCCGGGGTACCGACACGGGGTCGGCCGGGGGCAAGCCCCGGCCTCCGCTGGGTCGTCGGTCGGCTGGGGGCAAGCCCCGGCCTCCGCTGGGTCGTCGGTCGGCCGGGGGCAAGCCCCGGCCTCCGCTGGGTCGTCGGTCGGCCGGGGGCATGCCCCGGCCTCCGCTGGGTCGTCGGTCGGCCGGGGGCAAGCCCCGGCCTCCGGGTGGGAAGGCGCCGGGGTCTGAGCGGGCGGGCACCCCGGTAGACTCGGCGCCGTGGCCAGGGAGGCGCGGACCCGGGAGGACATGCCGTCCCGGTACGACCCCGGGGCGGCCGAGCGCCGGTGGTACCCGATCTGGATGGAGCGCGGCTACTTCCACGCCCAGGCCCCCACCGACCGGCAGCCGTACTGCATCGTCCTCCCCCCGCCGAACGTGACCGGGCGGCTCCACATGGGCCACGCCCTCAACCACACGATGCAGGACATCCTGGCCCGGCGGGCCCGGATGCAGGGGTACGAGACGCTCTGGCTCCCGGGCACGGACCACGCCGGGATCGCCACCCAGGTCGTCGTGGAGCGGGAGCTCCGCAAGGAGGGCCTGGACCGCCGGGAGCTCGGCCGGGAGCGCTTCCTGGAGCGGGTCTGGGCCTGGAAAGAACGCTACGGCGGCGAGATCGTGGAGCAGATCAAGGCGCTCGGCCAGTCCTGCGACTGGGACCGGCTGCGGTTCACGATGGACGAGGGCCTCTCCCGGGCCGTCCGCGTGGCCTTCGTCCGGATGTACGAGGACGGACTGATCTACCAGGGCGAGCGGATCATCAACTGGTGCCCCGTGGACCAGACGGCCCTCTCCGACTCCGAGGTTGAGCACGCGGAGAAGGAGGGGGAGCTGGTCACGTTCCGGTACCCGCTGGCCGACGGCTCGGGGCACGTGGCCGTGGCCACGACGCGGGTGGAGACGATGCTCGGCGACACCGGCGTGGCCGTCCACCCGGACGACCCGCGGTACCGCGACCTCGTGGGACGGACCGTCCGCCACCCGCTCGACGGCCGGGAGCTCCCCATCGTGGCCGACCCCGTGGTGGACCCGGCGTTCGGCACGGGCGCGGTGAAGGTCACCCCGGCCCACGACCCCACGGACTTCGGGATCGCGGAGCGGACCGGCCTCCCGGCCCGCAACGTCCTGGCCGCCGACGCCACGATCGCGGACCCGGCGCCGGAGGCCTTCCGGGGGCTCGACCGGTACGAGGCCCGGATCCGGGTCCGGGAGCGGCTCGAGGAGCTGGGCCTGGTCGAGCGGGTGGAGCGTCCCTACGTCCACTCGGTCGGCCACTGCTACCGCTGCCACGCGGAGATCGAGCCGTGGCTCTCCGGCAAGCAGTGGTTCGTGGCCGTGGACCGGCTGAAGGAGGAGGCCCGCCGGGCCGTCCGGGAGGGCCGGATCCGGTTCGTCCCGGAGCGGTGGGCGGCGAACCACGACGAGTGGCTGGCCGGCCTTCGGGACTGGAACATCTCCCGGCAGCTGTGGTGGGGCCACCGGATCCCGGTGTGGTACTGCCCGAACGGGCACCGGTTCGCGGCGATCGAGGATCCGACGTCCTGCCCGGACTGCGGGACCGGGGAGATCGAGCAGGACCCCGACGTCCTCGACACCTGGTTCTCCTCCCAGCTCTGGCCGTTCTCCACGCTGGGCTGGCCCGACGACACCGAGGACCTCCGGGCCTTTTACCCCACGAGCGTCCTCGTGACCGGCTACGAGATCCTCTACCTCTGGGTGGCCCGGATGATCATGTCGGGGCTGTACCTCATGGGCGACGTGCCGTTCCGCGACGTCGTGATCCACGGCCTGGTCCGCGACGCCCAGGGCCGGAAGATGAGCAAGTCGCTCGGGAACGTGATCGACCCCCTCGACATGATCCGGCGCTACGGGGCCGACGCGCTGCGGTTCGCCCTGGCCTGGATGGCGTCCCCCGACCAGCAGAACCTCCCCCTCAAGGAGGAGTCGATCGAGGCCGGGCGGAACTTCGCCAACAAGACCTGGAACGCCGCCCGGCTCGTCCTCCGGGCCTTCCCCGGCGGCGGGCCGGAGCTGCCGCCCTCCGAGCGGCGCACGCTCGCCGACCGGTGGCTGCTCTCCCGCCACGAGGCCTGCCGGGCGGAGGTGGACCAGGCGCTCGACGCCTACCGCTTCGACGCCGCCGCCCAGGCCCTCCACCGCTTCCTGTGGTCGGAGTTCTGCGACTGGGCCCTGGAGTGGGCGAAGGGCCGGCTGCACGGGGACGACCCGGCGGCCCGGGAGGACCAGGCCAACCTCTTGGCCTGGGTCCTGGAGCGCACGCTCCGCCTGCTCCATCCGATCATGCCGTTCGTCACCGAGGAGATCTGGCAGCGCCTGGGGGCCGGGGCCTCGATCGTCGTCGCCCCCTGGCCGGAGCCCCGCCCCGGCGACGCCGACCCGGGCGCCGAGGAGGCGTTCGCCGAGCTCCAGGCGGTGGTGACCGAGATCCGGGCCCTCCAGGCCGGGCTCCCCCCGGAGCTCCGGGGCCGGCTGGAGGTGGACGAACGCCTCCGACCGCTCCTGGAGCCGGAGCTCGCGGACCTGGAGCGGGTGGCGGGGGCCGGGGTGGCCTTCGCCGACCTGGCCGGAGCCCGGGTCCGCCCGGCCCGGGCGGAGGGGGTGGACCTGGGGCCGGCCCTGGCCTCCCGCCGTCGGCGCCTGGCCGAGGTCCGGGCGCGGCTCGAGCGGAAGCGGTCCAAGCTCGCGAACGAGGCGTTCCTCTCCCGGGCCCCGGTCGCGGTCGTGGAGAAGGAACGCCGCGACGTGGCGGAGCTCGAGCGGGACGAGGCCCGGCTGCTCGCGGAGCTGGCCCAGCTCGGCGACGACGCGGCCTGAGCGGGGCGGCCGTGCGGTTCGCCGAGGCCCTCGCCGAGCTCGACGGCCGCCAGGAGCGGCGGATCGTCCCGGGGCTGGACCGGATCCGCCGGCTCACCGAGCTCCTGGACGACCCGCACCTCCGCTACCCGTCGATCCACGTGGCCGGGACGAACGGCAAGACCACGACCTCCCGCCTGGCGACCGCCCTGGCCTGCGCCCACGGCCTCCCGGCCGGCCTGTACACGTCGCCCCACCTCCGCTCGGTGACCGAGCGGATCGCGGTGTGCGGTGAGGAGATCTCGGAGGAGGAGTTCGGCGAGGAGTACGGCCGCCTCCTGCCCTACCTCGAGCTCGTGGACCGGGAGGGGGAGCGGGTCACGTACTTCGAGGCCCTCACCGCCCTGGCCTTCCTGTGGTTCGCCGACCGACCGGTGTCGCTCGCGGTCCTGGAGGTGGGGATGGGCGGGCGGTGGGACGCCACCAACGTGGTGCGGAGCGAGGTCGCCGTGATCTGCGAGATCGGCCTGGACCACCCCGAGCTGGGCTCGACGATCCCCGAGGTGGCCGGGGAGAAGGCCGGGATCGTGAAGCCGGGCTCGGTCGTGGTCTGCCGCGCCCAGCACCCGGAGGCCATGGCGGTGGTGGAGGCCCGCTGCCGCCACGTGGGGGCCCCCCTCCTGCTCGAGGGGCGGGACTTCGCCCTGGCCGAGCGGCGGGTGGCGGTGGGGGGGCAGTCGCTCGTCGTCCGGACCCCGCACGCGACCTACGAGGACCTCCTCCTGCCGCTGTTCGGCGAGCACCAGGCCCGGAACGCCGCCGCCGCGGTCACAGCCTTCGAGGCGTTCCTGGACCGCCCCCTCGACGAGGCGGCGGTGCGGGAGGGGATGGCCGCCGCCGCCTCGCCGGGCCGGATGGAGGTGGTGGCCCGCCACCCCCTGGTCGTCCTGGACGGCGCGCACAACCCCGACGGGGCCCGGGCCCTGGCCGCCGGGCTCCGGGAGTCGTTCGCCTGGGAGCGCCTCCACCTGGTGGTGGCCGTCTCCGGCGACAAGGACGTCCGGGGGGTGCTGGAGCAGGTGGCGCCGCTCGCCGACCGGGCCTACGCCGCCCGCCACGCGAGCCCCCGGTCGGCGGACCCGGCCACGGTGGCCGGGGTCCTCGGCGAGCTCGAGGTGCCCACCGAGGCCTTCGACGACGTCGCCTCGGCCCTGGAGGCGGCCCGGGCCTCGGCCGGGGAGCAGGACCTCATCCTGGTGACGGGGTCCCTCTATACTGTCGCGGACGCCCGCCGGGCGATCGCCGAGGGGACCCCGTGAGCCTCGAGTCGACGCTGCTCA
This sequence comes from Actinomycetota bacterium, assembly GCA_035573935.1. GTDB lineage: Bacteria > Actinomycetota > UBA4738 > UBA4738 > HRBIN12 > DATLZM01. The sequence continues at coordinate 1,453 of DATLZP010000060.1, read as the reverse complement.
TCGTGAAACCGGACGCGGTGCGCCGGGGACTGATCGGCGAGGTGATCTCCCGCATCGAGCGCAAGGGGCTGCGGATCGCCGAGATGCGGATGATGCACATCGACCGCGTGCTGGCCGAGCTCCACTACGCCGAGCACCGGGAGAAGCCGTTCTTCGGCGAGCTGGTGGACTTCATCACCTCCGGCGAGGTCGTCGTGGCCCGGGTGGAGGGCGAGCGGGCGGTGTCGGTCCTCCGCTCGCTGATGGGTCCCACCGACCCGGCGACCGCCCCGCCCGGGACGATCCGGGGCGATCTCGGCCTGGCCATCACCGAGAACCTGGTCCACGGCAGCGACTCGGCGGAGTCCGCCGAGCGCGAGCTCAAGCTGTTCTTCGGCTGAGATGGCCGGCCCGGCGGCGCTGGCCGCGGTGCTCGGGGAGGGCTGGGACGCGCGGCGGGACCGCCTCGACGCCACGGGGGCCGTCGTCGCCGTCACCGACCGGGAGCGGACCCTGGCCGTCGTCGCCCTGGGCGCGGCGGACCGCTCCGGGGCCCCGATGACGGCGGGCACCCGGTTCCAGATCGGGTCGGTCTCGAAGTCGTTCGCCGCGATCCTCGCCCTGCAGGAGGAGCGCGCGGGGCGGCTCGACCTCGCCGCGCCGGTGACCCGCTTCCTCCCCTGGTTCGAGGTGCCGTCCCGGTTCGGCCCGATCGCCGTCCACCACCTCCTCTCCCACACCTCCGGGTTGGCGACCGGGACGGAGTTCACGGGGGAGGCCCACGCGGCGCTCCTGGCCCTCCGGGAGACCGAGGTGGGCTTCGCCCCGGGGGAGCGGTTCCTGTACTCGAACGACGCATACAAGGCGGTGGGGCTGATCCTGGAGGGGGTGACCGGGAGGCGGTACCCGGACCTGCTCCGGGAGCGGATCCTGGCGCCGCTCGGGATGACGAGCTCGGACCCGGAGATCACGCTGCCGGCCCGGGCCGGCTCGGCCCCCGGCCACCGCCGGGCGCTGGACGACCGGCCCGACCATCCCGGCCAGCCGCTGGTCGAGGCCCCCTGGGTGCCGTCCTGGACCGCCGACGGCAGCATCCTCTCCACCGGGGAGGACCTCTGCGCCTACGCCCGGATGCTCCTGGGGCGGGGGACCGCGCCGGACGGGACGGCGGTCCTGCCCGAGCCGGCCTTCGCCCGGATGCTCGAGCCGCGGGCCACCGACCCGGACGAGCCGGACGCCCCCTACGGGTTCGGGATCCGCACGACGCGGGTGGAGGGCCGGCTCCACGCGGGGCACACCGGCAGCATGATCGGCCACGTGGCCCGGCTCTCGCTGGACCTCGACGCGGGGGTGGGGGCGGTGGTCCTGCTGAACGGGGCGTCGGGCCGGGACCTGGCGGCCCGGGACGACCTGGCCCGGGCCGCCCTGGCCGGCGCCCGGGCCCTGGCGGAGGGCCGGGAGCCGCCCGCCGTCC
>DATLZP010000059.1:0-3657 GCA_035573935.1 Actinomycetota bacterium | reverse complement strand
GACCGGAGCGGCGAGCGCCCGCCGTTCCTCGCCGGCCAGGTCCAGGAGGGCCCGGCCGGGATCGGCGACCAGGACGGCCGGCCCGGGCACCGTCGCCGCCCGGTCCCCCCGGACCAGGACCGCCGCCCCCCGGGCCAGCGCCTCCCCCACGTGGGCGTGGCCGTCGTCCCGCTCCCCGGCCAGGGCGACGAACAGGGCGCCCGGCCCGGCCTCGGCGCTGTGCACGACGACCCGGGAGACCTCCACGTCGGGCCCCACCGCCCGGCCCCCCACCGCGCGGGCCACGTCCGACAGGCGCCGGGGTCTCATCGCCCGCCCCCCCGCAGGGCCCGGAGCTCCTCCCGGGCCACGACGCGGTCGTCGAAGGGGATCACCCGACCCCCGACCTCCTGTCCGGTCTCGTGCCCCTTCCCCGCGATCACCACGACGTCGCCTTCCCCGGCCCGGCGGAAGGCCAGGCGGATCGCCGCCCGCCGGTCCGGCTCCACCTCGTACGCGCCGCCGCCCTCCCGGGCCCCGGCCTCGATCTGGGCGATGATGGCGAGGGGGTCCTCGCTCCGGGGGTTGTCGCTCGTGATCACCGTGAGGTCGGCGAGCGACGTGGCGGCCCGCCCCATCAGGGGCCGCTTCGTCCGGTCCCGGTCGCCGCCCGCCCCGAACACGACGAGGAGGCGGCCGCCCTCCCCCACCAGCGGCCGGGCGGCCCGCAGCACGTTCTCGATCCCGTCCGGGGTATGGGCGTAGTCCACGAGCACCAGGAACGGCTGCCCCTCCTCCACCGGCTCCACCCGCCCCGGCACCCCCCGGACCGCCGCGATCCCCCGGGCCGCGGCCTCCGGGTCGAGCCCCAGGGCCCGGGCGGCGGCCATGGCGGCCAGGCAGTTGTAGACGTTGAAGAGCCCCCGGAGCGGCGAGCGGACCTCCACGCCGCCCGCCCGGAAAAAGATCCCGGCGGCCGAGGTCTCGACGCCCTCGGCCCGCAGGTCGGCCTCCGGCCCCATCCCGTACGTCACCACCGGGACGTCCGATCGGAGCAGCCGCCGACCCTCGGGGACGTCGACGTTCACCGCCGCCCGCTCCGTCATCCCCGGCGTGAACAGGCGGGCCTTCGCCGCGAAGTACGCCTCCATCGTCCCGTGGTAGTCGAGGTGGTCCTGGGAGAGGTTCGTGAACACGGCGCAGGCGAAGCGGATCCCCCCCACCCGGTGCTGGTGCAGGCCGTGGGACGACGCCTCCATGGCCACCGCCCCGACCCCCCGGTCGGCCATCGCCCGCAGGAGCCGGTGCAGGTCGGGGGCCTCCGGGGTCGTCCGGTCGAACGGCACCGGCCGGCCGGCGACCCGGGCCCCCGTGGTCCCGATCAGGCCCGGGGTCATCCCGGCCTCCCGGAAGACCGACTCCAGGAGGTAGGTCGTGGTGGTCTTCCCGTTCGTCCCCGTCACCCCGACCACGGCCATCCGCTCGGCCGGCCGGCCGAAGAACGCCGCCGCCACCGGCCCCATCGCCTCCCGGACCGACGGCACGAGGACCTGGGTGGCCGCCGCCGGGAGCCAACGCTCCACGACGAGGGCGGAGGCCCCCCGGGCCACCGCCTGGTCGGCGAAGCCGTGCCCGTCGTGGACGGTCCCCGGGACGCAGAAGAACAGGGAGCCGGCCGCGACGCGGTCCGAGCGGTACGTCACGTCGGCGACCGGCGTGCGCGGATCCCCCCGGACCTCGGCCCGGGGGAGGTCGACCAGCAGGTCGGCCAGGGGGACGGCGTGGGGGGAAGGCGCCACCACCGGCGGTGAGCTTACCGGTCGGGGCCCGCCGCGGAGCGCATCGGCCGCCGGCCTCATGGCAGGTCGGAGGCGTGCGGCGGCGGGGCCAGCGTCCGCCCGGGGGCGATCCCCAGGTGCCGGATGGCCGCCCGGGCCACCCGCTGGAACAGGGGGGCGGCGGCCACCCCGCCGTACACCGTGGCCGGCTCGTCCAGGATGGCCGCGATCACGACCTCCGGACGGGAGGCGGGGAGGAACCCGATGAACGACGCCACGTGGCGGTCGCTGTACCCGGGGCGATCCTCGTAGGGCTTGCGCGCGGTGCCGGTCTTCCCGGCCACCTGGAACCCGGGGACCTGCGCCAGGACGCCGGTCCCGTCGTCCACCGCGTAGGCGAGCATCCGGGTGACGGTCCGGGCCGTGGCCGGGGAGACCACCCGGCGGGTGGGCGAGGGGTCGGCCGGCGCGGCCCTCCCGTCGGGGCCCACGGTGGCCAGGACCAGCCGGGGCCGCACCCAGACGCCGCCGTTCGCGATCGCCGCGTAGACCGCCGCCATCTGGAGCGGGGTGACCGAGATCCCCTGCCCGTAGGCCATCGTGGCCAGGCTGGTGCCGGACCACCGGGAGACGGGGGGCACGAGCCCGGCGGCCTCGCCCGGGAACCCCACCCCCGTGGGCCGCCCGAACCCGAACCGGGCCATGTAGGCGGCCATCCGCTCCTCGCCGAGACGCTCGGCGATCCGGACGGCACCGATGTTCGACGACAGCGCGACGATGTCGGCGATCGTCATCCGCTGCGTGGGGTGGGGGTGGGCGTCGTGGAGGGTGAACCCCCCGATCCGCATCTGTGACGGCACGACGAACCGGTGGCCGAGGGGCACGACCCGCTCCTCGATGGCGGCCGTGGCCGTGATCACCTTGCTGACCGATCCCGGCTCGAACGCGTCGGTCACCGCCCGGTTCCGCCACACGTCCGGGTCGGCCTCCTGCCATGCGTTGGGGTCGAACGAGGGATCGTTGGCCATGGCCAGGAGGTCGCCGGTATCCACGTCCAACACGATGACGGTGCCCCCCTTGGCCCGGTTCGCCCGGACCGCCTCCTCCAGGGCCGCCTCGGCCTGGTACTGGAGGGCGCGGTCGATGGTGAGGATCACGTCGGTCCCGGGGACCGGGGGGCGCGTGGTCGACACGCCCTGGGCGATGGGGCGCCCCGCCGGGTCCACCTCCTGGATCCGCTCCCCCGACGTCCCGGCCAGCAGGGGGTCGTAGCGGGCCTCCAGGCCCTCCAGCCCCCGGCCGTCGGTCCCCACGAACCCCAGGATCTGCGCGGCCAGGGGCCCCGCCGGGTAGGAGCGCGCGCTGGAGGGGAGGAAGCCGATCCCCGCCATCCCCATCCGCTCCAGCCGGGCGGCGAGGTCCGCGTCCACCTGCCGGGCCACCCAGGCGAACGTGTCGTCCCCCGGGTCCCCCGGGTCGTCCAGGAGGGCCGGCAGGATGTCCCGGGGCCGGAGCCCGAGCACCTGGGAGAGGCGCTGGGCGGTCCCCACGGGGTCGCGGACGTATCGGGGATCGGCGTAGACGTCGCGGGCCTCCAGCGAGATGGCGAGGGGCTCGCCGCTCCGGTCCAGGATCTCGCCCCGCGTGGCCGGGAGCTCGAGGGGCCGGATCCGCTGGTCGTAGCCGAAGGCCCGGAGCTCGCGGCCCTCGGCCGATCCCTGGAGCACCGCGATCCGCACCACGATCGCCGCCAGGGCGAGGCCCATGGCCGACAGGAGGGCGAGCAACCGGCCGGCCGGCGGCCGGGCCAGCCCAACCGCCCCCCCGGCGCTCACGCCCTTCCTTCCTCCGCCCCGCCCGCGTCCGCCCGGCCCCCGGCCCGGGGGGTGGCCGGCCCCCC